>JBQCEW010000141.1:0-11953 GCA_051959815.1 Solirubrobacterales bacterium | reverse complement strand
GGCGACGTACTGCTTGCCGCCGGCAAGGGGGCCGCCGACGCCGAGTCTGAACGGCGGCAACAGCTCCTTCAGCATCCCGCCCTGCGGCGAGAGCACCTGGCCGGTGCGGACGATCGCCAGCCGTACGTCGGCGCCCTCGACCTCGTGCGCGGCCGCCTCCCAGGCCTGGGTCACCTCGGAGTCGAAGCTGCTGCCGGGACCGTCGCTCTCCTCGACCTCCTCGCTGCCGCGGTCGCCGTAGTAGCCGACCGCCGACTGGCTCACCAGCACCTTTGGCCGCCGGTCCTCCGGCAGCGCCCCAATCGCCTGCACGAGGTTGTGGGTGCCCTGGCGGCGGCTCTCCATGATCTTCCGTTTTGCCTCGTCGGTCCAGCGCTGGTCGATCCGCTCGCCGATCAGGTTGACGACGCCGTCGACTCCCTCGAAGGCGGCGGGGTCGGGGCGTTCTAGTGTCGGCTCCCACTTATGCCAGGTGACGCGGGGGTTGGAGCGGCGGGCGCGACCGGGGTTGCGGGTGAGTCCGACGACGTCATCACCGCGGGCGAAGAGGGCGTCACACAGAGCGTTGCCGATCAGGCCGCTGGCTCCGGTGACGAGGACCCGCACTAGCTTCCGTCCACCGCCGCGAAGGTCCCGGTCTCGTCGTTCAGCCGAGCGATGCCGTCGCGCTTGGCCTCCTCGACTACCGCGTCGGCCACCTTCGGCGCCACTTCGCGGTTGAAGACGCTGGGGATGATGTAGTCCTCGGCGAGGTCGGCCTCGGAGACCGCCATCGCGATGCCTTTGGCAGCGGCGAGCTTCATCTCCTCGGTGATGCTGGGGGCACCAGCGTCCAGCGCCCCGCGGAAGACTCCGGGGAAGGCGAGCACGTTGTTGATCTGGTTCGGATAGTCGGAGCGGCCGGTGGCCATGATCCGCACGTAGGGAGCGGCGTCCTCGGGCATCACCTCGGGCGTCGGGTTGGCCATCGCGAAGACGATCGCGTCGTCATTCATCTTTGCCAGCGACTCGGCCTGGATGATCCCGGGGCCGGAGAGGCCGATGAAAAGGTCCATGCCCTCGATCGCGTCGTTGGGGGTGCCGCTCACCTTGTCGGGGTTGAAGCTCTCGGCGAACCAGCGCTTGGTCGCGTTCATCTCGCCCGATTGGTAGTCCTCGCGCTCGGTCGAGAGGGCGCCTTTGCGGTCGCAGCCGATGATGTGGCTGACGCCGGCCTCCTGCATCATCTTCGTCACCGCTACCCCTGCGGCGCCGAGGCCAACCACGAGCACCCGTAGCTGCTCGATCGGCTTGCCGGTGATCTTCAGCGCGTTGAACAGCGCCGCCATCGTCACGATCGCGGTCCCGTGCTGGTCGTCGTGGAAGACGGGGATATCTATTGACTCCTTGAGCCTCTCCTCGATCTCGAAGCAGCGCGGAGCGGAGATGTCCTCGAGGTTGACGCCGCCGAAGGTCGGGGCCATCAACTCGACTGCGCGGACGATCTCGTCGGCGTCCTGGGTGTCGAGGCAAATCGGGAAGGCGTCAACGCCGGCGAACTCCTTGAACAGCATGCACTTGCCCTCCATCACCGGCATCGCCGCCTCAGGGCCGATGTTGCCGAGGCCGAGCACGGCGCTGCCGTCGGAGACGACCGCGACCGTGTTCTTCTTGATCGTGTACTCGAAGGCCTTGCTGCGGTCGGCGGCGATGTCCATACAGACGCGGGCGACGCCGGGCGTGTAGGCCATCGAGAGGTCGTCGCGCGTCTTCAGCGGGTACTTGTTGCGCTGCTCGATCTTGCCGCCGCGGTGCATCTGCATCGTGCGGTCGACGTAGTCGAGGACACGAGCGCCCCGCGTCGACCCGATCGCCCGCAGGATCCTCTCCCAGTGGTCGCGGTCGGCAGCATCGATCGTGAACTCGCGCACCCGTTTCCCCTCCGGCCCAGCGCCCGGGACCAGGTCCACGCCCTGCAACTGCCCACCCGCCTCGGCGATCGCCGCCGTCAGCCGCCCAAGCGGCTCCTGCCGCGCATCGAGCTCGACACGGATCGTGACGCTGTACTGGGCGCTGACTGCCATGGGCGGCTATCGAATCAGATTCGCTGCGTCGGCTCTGTCGCCGTGGGCCATAGGATCGCCGACCGATGAAGACGAGATCGCTTGCGAGCCTGTTCCTGGTGCTGGTGGCGGGGTGCCTGTTTGCGGCTCCTGCGGTAGCTACCCCCTTGCTTAGGCCGGGTGGCTTCCGTCTGCCTGCCAGCCACGGATACTCGATCCACGTCCTCGCCTTCGACGGTGACTCCCATGGAGAGCGCGACGGGATGATCGTCTTGGTCAGCCGGAAAGGCTCTAGCGTCACCTACTCCGGCTTCAAGAACGTTTCGGTGACCGAAACCACCATTTCGGCTGACCTCGGGAGCCTTGGCTCGATCGACCTCCACTTCGTGCCGAGCGGAGAGACGAGGAGCGAAAGTTCCGCATGTAACCCGAAGCCGATCGAATTCGAGTCCGGCTTCTACGAAGGGCGGATCGACTTCGAAGGGGAGGAGGGATACGCAGTTGCGCACGCGACGCGGGCCCGTGCCGAAATCCGGCTGGAGGCGAGCATCATTTGCGGGGGAAGCCTCAACGAAGGCCTCGGCGGCCATTCTCCCGGCGCGCGCTTGATCGCGCGACGAGATTGGGAAGGCGGCAAAGTGGAATTCGAGGCAGCGAAGAACTCGCCGACCCGTCCCTCGCGCTTCCGGGCCTCGATCGAAGAACAACACGGAAGCTTGCTCATAGCGCGAGAGGTCAAGACCGAAGCGGGAGCAGGAGCATTCGACTTCGACGTCCCCGCGCACACTGCCCTCGTCAAGCCGCCCGCCCCTTTCAACGGCTCCGCCCGCTTCATCCGCCACGGCGAGGGTCCCGGGCGTCTCCGCGGAAGCCTCAGCGTCGACTTCCCCGGCCGCTCGAACGTCTCCTTGGGCAGCAGCCGCAGCGGTCTTGTCCGCTACGTGCAGAACCCAAGTCACCCATTCCGCGTTCGATAGGGGCGAATTCATGGGCCTTGTCGACTTTGTTCGGATATGCCGAACAAAAGCGACATGCCCGATCTTGCGCTTGCTCGAATTGCGGCTGAGCAGCATGGAGTCGTCACCGCAAGGCAGCTCGCGGCGGCGGGGTTGGGGCGCGCGGCGATCTCGGAAAGGACGCGACGTGGTCGCTTGCACCGCATCCACCGTGGCGTCTACGCGGTAGGACACCGCGCTCCCACTCACCACAGGCGCTGGATGGCTGCGGTCCTTGCTTGTGGAGAGGGTGCGGTTTTGAGCCACCACTCTGCGGCAGCGCTATGGGAGCTGCTGAAACCGATCAGCGGTCCGGTTCACGTCTCCGTCCTGACTACCTCGGGCCGTATCTCTCGCCGCGGAATCCACCTGCACCGTACGCCGTCCCGTCTACTCCGCCGCGCCCGTCGCCAAGCGGAGCTGATGAACGTCCGTCTCAAAGGAGCGGAGGGCAAACGCCTTCGCTCAGACCTCGAGGAAGAGTTCCTGCGCCTCGTCAACCACCTGCCTCCGCCTGAGACCAATGTGAAGATCGGCCGCTGGGAGGTCGATTTCCTCTGGCGCGCCCAGCGCCTCGTCGTCGAGATCGATTCCTTCCTCTACCACCGTGGCTCGGTCGCCTTCCACGACGACCACGCCCGCGACCTCGACCTGCGCCAGCGCGGCTTCACCGTCCTGCGCTTCAGCGAACTGCAGATCGAAGAAGAGCCCGGGTGCGTCGTTGCCGACGTCGCCCGGGCTCTTGCAAACAGGAGGACTGGTCGTGAAGCGTTAGCGGCGGGCGAAGGGGTCGATGTAGAGGTCGTCGACCTGCCAGTTGCCGCCGCTGCCTACCGGGGTGATCCGGATCTGGATCGAGCTGGGGATGACGGTGCCGAGGATCGTCGAGAGGGTGAGCACGGTCGACATCTGCTGCGAGGGCGCCCAGGCGGAGTTGCCGTAGACAGTGCTGACCGTCTTCGTCCGCAGCAGGCCGAGTAGCGGGTAGACCGCTTCGACGCGAAGCCCCGAGCTGGTGTTGCCGGTGTTGCGGGCGACGAGGCGGAAGATCGGCGTGTCGATCGACATGCAGACCGGGGGGCTTACGGCGGAGCTGCCGGCCGGCAGCGAGAGGGAGCGGTTATCGCTCGCGTCGTTTAGGAAGAAGGACTCGTTGCCGGAGACGGTGGCGGCACCGCCGGCGAGGGTCCATCCCTGGCCGCCGGACTCGAAGCCGCCGTCCGAGGCGAGCACATAGGAGTGCTGGTCCCCCCAGGGACTGAAGACCTGTTCGGCGCCGGTGTAGCTGCACGCCTGAGCCCCGGCGGCCATGAACGCCGAGAGGGCGAGGACAGCCATGGCAGCAAGGATGAGCTTTCGCATCGACTTCACTTGGGTAAACCTCCTGATTGCAGGCGAAAAAGCCTGGTTTTTGACAACCAAGCTGGCGGCCGAGCCATCTCGCCCGGGGGCGAGACCTCTGACTTTGCGTCCCTGCCTCACGACAGGTTTGCCCTTATTCAGCTCACTGCACTTATGTGCGGCGAGCATCGGCGCGGGTTTGCTGGGACTGAACCCAGTTGGACCAAATGTCTAGTTACTTTCCGTGAGGAGAGCGGATGACACGCCAAGAAACCCGCTCATTTATTTGCGTTTTGCAGCCGATGTAGGAGCAGGGGCAGCTTTGAGAGCCCCGTTCTATGGACTCGATCACTCCGGCACATACTCCAGAGCAGCTATTCGCGCTCGGCCGCGACCGCGCTCTGAGCCCCGCGCAGGGCCGGGAGCGCGCGGTCGAGTGGACCGCCGCGGCCGGCTTCCTCCTCATCGCCTTGGGCATGGCGCTGCTTCTCGATTCGCCCCGCTCGCTGGAAGCGGTTCCGCTGGCGTCGCTCGTCATCGCCTATGTGCTCGCTTGCCGGGCCCAGTTCGACATCGCCGACGGCTACACCGTGCCCACCGAGCTGGTGCTGGTGCCGATGCTTTTCCTGCTGCCGACGCCAGCGGTGCCGCTGGTGGTCAGCCTCAGCTGGGCGCTCGGGCGCCTGCTCGACTACGCCGGCGGCAGCACCAGCGTCCATCGCGCCTTCCACGTCTTCGGCGACTGCTGGCACGCGGTCGGCCCGGCCCTGGTGATCGTCCTCGCTGGTGCCCAGACTTTCTCCTGGGACCACTGGCCGGTCTACGCGCTCGCACTCGCCGCCCAGTTCGCTTTTGACTTCACCGCTACCGCCACCCGCGCCCGGTTGATCGACGGCACCTCGCCGGCGGCGGTGGCGCGGATGATCGCTCCGGTCTACGCCCTCGACGCGGCGCTGGCCCCGGTTGGCCTCCTTGCCGCCGTCGCGGCGCTGCAGGTGGGAGCGGGGATCTGCCTCGCGGTGATTCCACTCGCCGCCGTCCTCGCCGTCCTCTCGCGCGAGCGGCAGACCCGATTCGACCAGGCCCTCGCCCTCAGCGAGGCCTACCAGGGCACCGCGCTCCTCCTCGGCGACGTGGTCGAGGCCGACGACGCCTACACCGGTAGCCACAGTCGCGGCGTCGTCGAGCTCTCGCTCGCGGTCAGCGACCGGCTCGGCCTCGGCTTCGAGCAACGCCGCAACGTCGAGTTCGCGGCGCTCCTCCACGACGTCGGCAAGATCGCCGTCCCGAACGAGATCATCAACAAGGAAGGCCCGCTCGACGAGGCCGAGTGGGAGGTGATGCGCAAACACACGATCGAGGGCGAGCGGATGCTGAAGCGGATCGGCGGCGTCCTCGCCGAGGTCGGGCGGATCGTCCGCGCCTCGCACGAGGACTTCGACGGTTCCGGCTATCCGGACGGCCTCGCTGGCGAGGAGATCCCGATCGAGGCTCGCATCGTCACCTGCTGCGACGCCTTCAGCGCGATGACGACGACGCGCTCCTACCGCAAGGCGATGGACACCGAAGCCGCGCTCGAGGAGCTGCGCCGCTGCGCCGGCACCCAGTTCGACCCTGAGGTCGTGGCGGTGCTGGTGGACTTGGTCGAGTCCGGTCAGGTCTGAGACATAAAGTGAGCGCCCGATGGCGGACGCTCCCCAACTCTTCCTGATCGACGGCAACAGCCTCGCCTACCGTGCCTTCTTCGCCCTGCCCGAGTCGATCGGGACCAGCGACGGCCGCCCGACTAACGCGATCTACGGCCTCGCCTCGATGCTGGTCAAGATCATTGACGAGCACCATCCGCAGGGCGTGGTCGTCGCCTGGGACGCCGGCTGGAGCGGCCGCGAGAAAACCTACGACCTCTACAAGGCGCAGCGGAAACCGCGCCCCGATCTGCTGCGCGAGCAGTGGCCGCACCTGATGCCGCTGGTCGAGGCTTTCGGCTACACCAACGTCAGGGTCGAGGGCTACGAGGCCGACGACGTGATCGCCTCGATGACCAAGCAGGCGCGCGAAGAGGGGATCGAGGTGATGGTCGTGACCGGCGACCGCGACGCCTACCAGCTGGTCGGCGAGGGGGTGCGGGTGATGAGCACCTCGCGTGGGATCACCGAGACGAAGATCTACGACCGCGCCGCGGTGGAAGAGCGCTACGGGGTGCCGCCGGAGCTGATCTGCGACCTGATGGGGCTGCGGGGCGACACCTCCGACAACATCCCCGTCGTCCCCGGGTTCGGCGAAAAATCGGCGACGCAGCTCTTGCAGCAGTTCGGCTCGCTGGAAGCGGTGCTGGAAAGCGTCGACCAGATCTCCGGCGCTAAACGCAAGGAAAACCTCGTCAACCACGCCGAGGACGCGCGGCTCTCGAAGCGGCTGGCGACGCTGCAGTACGACATCGAGACGGGCGTCGACCTCGGCGCAGCGATGGCGAGCGAGCCCGACCGCGCGGCCCTGCGTGACTTCATGCGCGAGTTCGAGTTGCGAGCGGTGATGGAGCGGCTGGAAGAAGCGCTGCCGGAAGGCGCGGCGGTGCCGGGCCGCAAGGTCCAGACCGAGCTAGAGGTCGAGGCGGCGGAGGGGTCCCCGCAGGACCTCGGGGACGGACCGGTTGCGCTGGCGATCGCCGGCGAGCGCTGGGCCGCCGCCGAAGCCGACCGCGTCCTCGCCGGCGCCTCCTCGCTGGACGAGCTCGCCGTGGCTCTCGATGGCAAGCCCTTTGCCGCCCACGACGCCAAGTCCCTCGGCGGCGGTCGCCACGGACTGCTGGCGGCGGCGGCGCGGGAGGGGGTCAGCCCCGAGCTCGACCACGACACGATGATCGCCGCCTACCTGCTGGAGCCCCAACGTCGCACTTACGACCTCGTCGAGCTCGCCGCCGACGCCGGCATCGGTCTCGCCGAGGGAGCCGCCGCCGAGAAAACGGAGGACGACGGGCAACTTGCGCTGGGGGAGGAGCTGGAGGCCGGGCTGGAGCCCGCCGAGGAGGCGCGGCTTGTTGCCGCCCTCGCCGCCGTGCAGGCGCCGCGGATCGAGGAGCTGGGGTTAAAGGACCTGCTGCGCAATGTCGAGCTGCCGCTGGTCGGCGTCCTGGCGGCGATGGAGCGCGAGGGCCTGAAGCTCGACGCCAAGCGCCTCGCTGATGTCGGCGCCGGCTTCGGCGAGCGGATCGCCACCTTGGAGAAAGAGATCTTCGAGCTGGCCGGCGAGGAGTTCACGATCGGCTCGCCGCAGCAGGTCGGCCGCATCCTCTTCGAGGAGCTCGGGCTGACGAAAAAACGCCGCGGCAAAACCGGCTTCTCGACTGACGCCCGCGTCCTCGCCCAGATCCGCGACGAGCACCCGATCGTCGAGAAGATCGAGTCCTGGCGCGAGCTGACCAAGCTGAAGAACACCTATCTGGACTCGCTGCCCGAGCTGATCGACACCGAGACCGGCCGCGTCCACACCACCTTCAACCAGGCGGCGACCACCACCGGCCGCCTCTCCAGCACCAACCCCAACCTGCAGAACATCCCCATCCGCACGGAGATCGGCCGCCCGGTCCGCGCCTGCTTCGTCGCCGAGGAGGGGGCGCGGCTGCTCTCCGCCGACTACAGCCAGGTCGAGCTCCGCGTCCTCGCCCACGTCGCCGACGAGGGGGTCCTGAAAGAGGTCTTCCGCGAAGGCGAAGACGTCCACGCCGCCACCGCCGCCGAGGTCTTCGAAATCGAGCGCGACGAGGTCGACACCGGCCAGCGGGCGAAAGCGAAAATGGTCAACTTCGGGATCGTCTACGGGCTGACCGGGTTCGGTCTCTCCGACCGGCTCAACATCCCGCGCAAGGAGGGCGAGGAATTCGTCGCCCGCTACCTCGAGCGCTTCCCGGCGGTGCGCGCCTTCCGCGAGCAGGTGATCGAGCGCGCCCAGGAGGAGGGCTTCGTGACGACGCTGATGGGACGGCGCCGGGCGATCCCCGAGCTGCGCTCCGGCAACCCCAACACCCGCCGCCTCGGCGAGCGCCTGGCGGTCAACACCGTGATCCAGGGCACCGCCGCCGACGTCATCAAGGTGGCGATGGTCAACTGCCACCGGGCCCTGCGGGAAGCCGGGGGGGAGACCCGCCTCGTCCTGCAGATCCACGACGAGCTGCTCTTCGAGGGCCCGCCGGAGGAGATGGAAGCGGCGGCCGAGCTGGTGGAGCGCGAGATGTGCGCGGCCTACCCGCTCGATCCGCCGCTTGAGGTCGACGTCGGCGTCGGCACCGACTGGCTCAACGCCAAGTAGTCGTCAGGCGTCCCTCCCGGACAGCTCGACCTTCTCGAACGTCGCCTGGCCGTTGGCGATGCTCAGCTCGGCCTCTTGGACGACGGCGCCGGGGGTGAGGTCGGCGGTGGTGCAGTTGCCGGCCTCGTTGCCCGGTCCGGAGTTGTCGTCGCCATGGTCGTCACCGGGCTCTTCCTCGCCCTGGCCACCGTTGCCGTCGCCCGGCTCGACCTGGCCTTCGCCACCGTTGCCGTCGCCGGCCTCGACGCCGTCACTGCTGGTAGTCGCGCCGGAGTGGTCGTCGCACTCGATCTCGGTGCCTTCGGTGACGAGCCCGGAGACGGTTTCGCCGCCGAAGAGGTTGATCACGAGCCGCCCGCTTTCGGGGTCGAAGGACATGATCGTGCCGGCGTTGTCGGCTCCGTCCATGACGCCGTCGTCGTTGGAGTCCTTGTCACGCGGATTGTCGCCGGCGAGGAACTCGGCCCGGTTGTTCAGCTTGTCGCCGTCCTGGTTGAGGCGGGCCTGGTTCACCTTGAGGGAGAGGTGATGCTTCTTCTCCCACTTGTCCGGGATGTGGTCGTGGTTGCGATCCTTGGCGACCGCCAGGCCGGGCATGGCCAAGAGCGCAAGCGCTCCCAGCGCCAGCGCGAACAGGGTCATGCCGAAGCGGGCTCGCCGTCCTTTAGTGCGGGTCATGCCGTTTCCTCCTGGTTCGAAGTTGAACAACTGGTTGCTGCTTCAACCCGAAGGCGGCGCGAAGATCACGCCGCTTATGGACTTACTTCTGAGCCGCCTGAGCTGCCGCCGTCGTCACTGCTTTCGGTCAAGGCCGGTTCGCTGGTCGGTTCGCTCTCGACCGAGCCGCTGTCTGAGCCGGAGCCGCTCTCACCACCGCTGACAAGGCCGTCGTCACTCCCTGAGCCGCCCGAGGAACCTGAGTCTCCCGAGGAGCCGGACACACCGCCGTCATCGCCGGAGCTACTGCCGGAGGTGGAGCCGCCGGAGTCGCCGCTGCCGCTGATGCCACCGTGGTGGTCGCCTCCGGAATCCGAACCAGAGCCCGAGCTCGGTCCAGGATCGCTGGAGCCACTGTCGGAATGGTGCGAGCCCTCACCCGAGTTGATGCTGCCGCTGGAGGGTCCAGGACCGCTGGAGCCGCCCCGGCTCTCCTCACTGAGTGAGCTGGCGCTTCGACTGCCGTCGTCGTCGGGGCCGCTGTGACCCTGGGGGTCGCTTCCTTGCTTGTCATGACCGCCGTTCTCAGAGGAGGCAGAGGGGGCCGGTGCGGGGAGGCTCGCCTTGCTGCTCGTTCCCGGATGCTTCGCCCCGGTTAGCGGTGCCGCCTCGGCCGCTTCCGGGCCGCGGTCGCCGTGGTGGTGCTCGATCGCCACCCCGGCGCCGACCGTTCCCGCGATCAGTACCGTCGCCATCCCGGCTTTCAGCGCGCCGGCGCCAAGGCCACCGGCCGCAATGCCTTCGCCGTGCTCGGCCAAGGCTCGCAGCACCGGCAACGGCAGCAACAGCCCGAAGCCCTCGCGCAGCGCCGCCCGCGCCCGGTAGATCGCCTGCCGCGCGGCGGCGCCGCTGACGCCGAGCGCCGCGGCGATCTCCTCGTGGCTCAGACCTTCCAGCTCGCGCATCACCAGCGCCGCCCGCTGTGGCTCCGGCAGCGCCCCGAGGCGCTCCATCAGGTCCTTGATCTCCTCCCGTGCCTCCGCCTCGGCGGCCGCGCTGCGGCCACCCGGCAACACATCGGGGAGCTCCGCTGCGGCCGGCGGGCGGTCGCGCAGATCGTTCAGCGCCGTGTTGCGGACGATCCGATAGAGCCAGGGGCGCAGCTCGATCTCCGCTTCCGAGCCGCGCAGCGCCAGCAGCGCCTTCGAGAAGGCGTCCTGGGTGACGTCCTCGGAGCGGCCGCCGACGATCGCGGCGGCGAAGCGGTCGAGTGGCCGCCGGTAGCGCCGCACGATCTCCTCGAAGGCGGCGTCGTAGCCGTCGCGGACGAGGTCTACCAGGCGACGGTCCGGCTGCGCCCGCAGCGCCGGGCCGAGAAAGACACGAGAAGCGAAAAGCTCTGCGGGTGGAGGAGGCATCGACTGGCCTTGGTTAGATCGGACGAGCGGTCGTACTGCGTTACTGATATGAGAGCGACGAGGTTCAACCTCGTCTGCAGTAGCCCCAACACATGTCCGGAGCGAAGATCACGCGAAATCTGAAAGAAGCCCGTGGATAGGGGCGTCGCCGTCGTCCTCACCGCCGCCGCGGGCGGGCTGATCGCCGCCCAGGCGCCGATCAACGCTGGCCTCGGTCGTTCCACCGGCAGCATGCCGGCGGCGCTGGTCTCGTTCTCGGTCGGGACCCTGGCGCTGGCCGCGGTGGTCGTCCTCAGCGGCAAGGCCGGCGGGCTCTCCTCGACCTTCGACGTCAGCTGGTACTACCTGCTGGGCGGCTTCCTCGGCGCCCTCTACGTCCTCAACGCGCTGATCGCCGTCTCCGTGATCGGCGCGGGCGGCGTCGCCGCCGCGACCGTCTTCGGCCAGCTCACGGCCTCGGTCGTGATCGACCGGCTAGGCCTGTTCGGCCTCGACCAGGTCCCGCTCTCGCCCGAGCGAATCCTCGGCGTCGCCCTGCTGCTGGTCGGGACGGTGCTGGTCGTCCGCTGAGGGGACAACAGAAGCAGCGAAATCAGGCGGCGCGATCGCCAGGTAGTGGTTGAAGGACCAGTCGATAAAGCGCTTCGCGCCCATCAGCCGGATCAGTGGCCCGAGGATCCGCGGCGGCACCCGCGGGATCAGCTTCTGCACCCGCAGCATCCACTTGAACTTCCACTCGTGCGTGTCGTGGAAGGCGGCGTAGGTAGCTTCCGCCTCGGCGCGGACCTGCCGCCCCTCGACGACGCCGCGCAGCTCGCGGCCGAGGGCGATCCCGAAGTAGAGGGCGGTTCTGATTCCCTCGGCGCTCAACGGCAGGCAGTGGCCGGCCGAGTCGCCGACGAAGAAGACACCACCCTCGGTTGCTCGCCGCAGTTTGTGGGGAATCCAGTTGCCCTGGTACTCGTTCGGCTCCTTGCCGAGATCCTGGGTCAGCTCGACGGTCGTGTCCTTGACGTGGAAGCGAGGGTCGAAGGACCCAATCCCGATCCGCAGCTCGTCGCGGGCCGGGAACGACCAGCCGTAGCCGGCGGGGACGTATTTGCGGTCGATCCAGATCGCCAGGTCCTCGGACTCGCCGCCAGGGTGCACCTCGAGCCCGCGCGAGAGCGGCGCGTCGGGCGGCTGGTAGCCGTCG
>JBQCEW010000140.1:0-4412 GCA_051959815.1 Solirubrobacterales bacterium | reverse complement strand
CTGCGGTCTTCCTCCGGCGGCACCTCCTCCTCGACCGGAGCCGCGACGACCGGCGGCAGCGGCGCCATCGCCGCGGTGTTGCGGCCGACCCCCGGTTCTTTCATCGCCGAGTCGAGGGCGGCGATGAAGGCGTCGGCGCTCTGGAAGCGGCTGCCGGGGTCCTTCTCCAGCGCCCGCATCACCACCGCGTCGAGCGCCGGCGAGACCTGCGGGTTCAGCGAGCTCGGCCGCAGTGGCGTCTCGGAGACCTGTTTCATCGCCACCGCCACCGCGCTTTCGCCTTCGAAGGGGACGCGGCCGCACAAAGCCTCGTAGAGGATCACCCCGATCGAGTAGAGGTCGGAGACCGCGGTCACCTCGAACCCCTGCGCCTGCTCGGGCGAGAGGTACTGCGGCGTGCCCATCACCGAGCCGGTCTGGGTGATGTCGGAGACGCCGGCGCGGGCGATGCCGAAGTCGGTGACGACGGCTTTGCCCTCCTCGTCGACGATCACGTTCTGCGGCTTCAGGTCCCGATGGACGATCCCGTTGCGGTGGGCGAACCGCGCCCCTTCCAGCACCTGCCGCACCAGCGCCACCGCCTGCTCCGGCGTCAGGCCGCGTTCGATCAGCTCTTTCAGCGTCGGCCCTTTGACGTAGCGCATCGCGATGTAGTTGACGCCGTCTTCCTGCCCCCGGTCGTAGACGGCGACGACGTTCGGGTGCTGCAGCCCGGCGGCCGCCTCGGCCTCGCGCTGGAAGCGGGCGATGAAGTCCTGGTCCTGGAGGTAGCGGCTGTGCAGGACCTTCAGCGCCACCTGCCGCTGCAGGTGGGTGTCTTCGGCGAGCCAGACGTCGGCCATGCCGCCGCTGCCGATCCGGCGCAGGACCCGGTAGCGCTCGTCGACGATGCTGCCCTCGCTTACCTCAGCCACCGTTCCTCCTCATTCGCCGTTCAGGATCGTTTCGGCGACGTCGCGGAAGATCGGAGCGGCGACGTCGTTGCCGAACTGTTCGGTGCATTCGACCGTGGCGGCGATCGCGATCTTCGGTTCGTCCGCCGGCGCGAAGCCCATGAACCAGGCCTGGTTCTCGTTTTCGCCGCCGCCGCAGGCCTTGTTGCCGGGCGTTTCCGCGGTGCCGGTCTTGCCGGCGACGGCGACGCCGGGAATCGCCGCGTTGGTGCCGGTGCCGGCGCTGACCACGCCTTCCATCGCCGTCGTCAGCTCTTCCGCCGTCTGGGCGCTGACCGCTTCGCTGTAGACGGAGGGACTGAGCCGGTCGACGACCCGCCCGTCGGGGTCGATCACCCGGTTCCAGATCTGCGGCTTCATCAGCTTGCCCTTGTTGGCGACCGCAGCGGCGACCTCGGCCATCTGCAGCGGCGTCGCCAGTAGCCGCTCCTGGCCGATCGCGACCCGGGCGAGGTCGACGGGGTCGTTGCGGTGCAGCAGCCCCTTCTGTTCGTCGAAGATGCCGCTCACCGCGACCTCGTCGGAGGGCAGGTCGATCGCCGGGGTCGAGCCGAACCCGAACTTTTCCATCGTCTCGAACAGCTTGTCTTGCCCGACTTTCTGCCCGAGCTGGCCGAACCAGGTGTTGACCGAGTAGGTCAGCGCCGTGTCGAGGGAGATCGGGCCGAAGTTCTGGTTGAAGTCGTTCTGCAGCGGCGTGCCTTCGACTTCGAGCGAGCCCGGGGCGTCGATCGTCGTTTCGGGAGTGATCACGCCGCTTTCGAGGCCGGCGGCGGCGGTCACCACCTTGAAGGTCGAGCCCGGCGGCTTCTGACCTTGGGTCGCGCGGTTGAAAAGCGGCGTTTCGAGTTCGTTGGTGTTCAGCTTCGATAGTTCGTAGGGGACGCGGTTCGGGTCATACGGGGCGTTGGAGACCATCGCTTTCACTTCGCCCGTCTGCGGCACCAGTGCGACGACCGCGCCGAAGCCCGCTTCCTCTAGGTCAGCCAGAGCCGTGCGTTGCGCTGCGGTATCGATGTTGGTGACGATGTCGTTGCCTTCCTGGGTGCCGCCAGTTAGTTGTTCCAGCACGGATTCGAATTCGGACCCTTCACCAATCAGTTCTTCGTTGTGGAACTGCTCGAACTCGGAGTCCCCCTGGCGTACGAAGCTGTAACCGATCGGATGCCCGAAAAGGGAACCTTCCGGATAACGGCGGACGTAGCGCTTTTCCGAACCCTTCCCCTTCCCCACCGACTTCGCGATCACGGTGCCGTCGGCGGCGAGGATGCGGCCGCGGCGGATCTGCTGCTGCTCCAGCAGCGGGCGCCGATTGACTTCCTTTTCCTTCAGCGCCTTGGCGTCGAAGACCGACCAGTAAGACGTGAAGCCGACCAGCACCGCGAAGAGGGCGACGATGAAGGCGAACAATTTGACGATCTGTTTGTTCATGACGCCAGCGCCTCACGCCGAGCGCGGTCGGAGATCAGCAGCAGCAGCGCCAGCAGGACGAAGTTGGCGACGATCGAGCTGCCGCCGTAGCTGACGAACGGCAGCGTCACTCCGGTCAGTGGGATCACGCGGGTGACGCCGCCGATGATCACGAAGGCCTGGATCGCGAAGACCGCGGTGAGACCGGTGGCGAGCAGCTTCGAGAAGCCGTCGCTCGCCAGCAGGGCGATTTTGAAGCCGCGGGCGGTGATCAGCAGGTAGACGAGGATCAGGCCGCAGGCGCCGATCAGGCCGAGCTCGTTGACGATCAGCGCATAGATCGTGTCCGTCTGCGCCGCCGGCAGCAGAGCGGTGCCGCCGCTGCCAGGGATGGTGATCAGCGCCTGCCCGAAGCCTTTGCCGAAGAGGCCCCCGTCGGCCTGGGCGAAGATCGACTGCAGGATCTGGTACCCGCTTTCCTGCGGGTCGTTGTAGGGATGGAGCCAGACGTCCACCCGCTCGTGGACGTGCGGGACGGTGGTGGCGAAGAACCAGGCGCCGAGGAAGAACATCGCCATCCCGATGACGACGAATGAGAAGCGCCCGGTTGCGACGTAGAGCAGGGCGAGGAAAGCGGCGAAGAACATCAGCGAGCTGCCGAGGTCGCGGATGAAGACGAGCATGAACATCGAGGCACCCCAGACGACCAGCATCGGGCCGAAGTGCTTCAGCGGCGGCAGCGTGACCCCGAGCACGCGGCGGGCGCCGACGATCAGCACCTCCCGGTGCTCGCGCAGGTAGCTGGCGAGGAAGATGACGATCGCGATCTTCGAGAACTCGGCCGGCTGGAAGGCGAGCGGGCCGAGCTTGACCCCGAGGTAGGCGCCGTTGACCTGCTGGCCGATCCCCGGCAGCCGTGGCGCCAGCAGCAGCAGCAGGCCGACGACGGCGATCGTGTAGCGGTAGCGCTCCAGCACCTCGTAGTCGCGCAGGAAGTAGATCGTCGCCGCGAAGAGAACCAGCCCGAGCAGGAACCAGTTCGCCTGGTCGCGGGCCAGCGTTTCGTCGATCCGGTAGATCATCACGAAGCCGAAGGCGGTCAGCGTCGCCATCAGCGGGAAGAGGTAGGGGTCGGCGTGCGGAAGGCGGAAGCGCAGGAAGACGTGGGTGGCGAGGCAGACCGCGAAGAAGTAGGCGCCGTAGGTGAGGCTGAGGTTGCCGAGTTTCGCGTTCTCCTGGGCGAAGACCGCGGCGAAGCCGGCGGTAAGCAGGACGGCGACGGGAACCAGGGCGGCGAGCTCCCGGTTCCGGGAGGACGTCAACGAAGCCCCGCGGTCTTTTCGATTTCTTCGAGCAGCGAGACGGCGTCGCTGCGCGAGCGCAGGTCGTGGCCGGTGACGGCGTCTTTGCGCCGCCCCGGCAGGGATTCCGTCTGGATCGGGCTGGCGTAGCGCTCGCTGTAGAGCTTGATCCCGAAGGGCAGTTCGTAGGGGGCACCGCGGTAGAGGGCGACGCGGCCGGCGGCGTCGGTGCCGAGGAACCAGATCTGGCGATTGCCGTACCAGGCGCCGAAGGCGATCGCGGCCACGACGAGGATCGCGAGGCCCCACTTGAGCGCCCGCCGCAGACCGCGGCCCCGCGGCTTCGCCTCCTGCTCCTCGCGCCGCTTGCGCGCGGCCTCGGCGGCGGCGCGGCGGCGGACCTCGGTCGCGCTGAGGCCGGCGGCCTCCGCCTCGCCGCCGATCAGCGTCGCCCCTTCGTCCGGGCCCGCGCCGGGATTGGCGGCGTCGGGGGCGGCCGTGTCCTCGAGCCGGAAGGCGACGACGGTGATGTTGTCCCGCCCACCGGCGCGGTTGGCTTCGTCGACCAGGGCCCGCACCGCGTTCTGCAGCGAGGTGGCGCGGGTGAGGACGCGGCCGATCCGCTCGTCGTCGAGCATCGTCGTCAGCCCGTCGGAGCAGATCAGGAAGACGTCGCCGGCCGGGACGGGAACGGTCTGCAGGTCGACCTGGACCTCCGGTTCGGGGCCGAGCGCGCGGGTGATGATCG
>JBQCEW010000139.1:0-3540 GCA_051959815.1 Solirubrobacterales bacterium | reverse complement strand
TGCGGGGGCCGCGGCTGAAGCCGGCCTCGATCAGGGAGTCCTCGTGGCCGGAACCGATTACGGGCTCGCCGTCGAGTTTCTCGATCGCGAGTTTGGGGAGGTGGCCGGCGCTGACGGCGTCGGCGAGGGCGCGCATGGCGGCCTGGAGATCTTCCTCGGCCATCTCCTGCAGGCGGAGGAGGCCGCGGCCACCGCGCTCGACGAAGACGAGGGGCTCGCCGTCGCGGAGGAGCAGGTGGGCGCCGGGGGTGCGACCGGGGCGGCGGCCGCTCTCGAGCTTCGGCCAGGGGAGCGAGGCGCCGTAGGGATTGGCGGGGTCGGTTGCAGCGAGAACGACGTAGGAGCCGTCGCGTTCGGGCAGCGAGCGCAGGCGCTCGACCGCCCCCGGCAGGGCGAACTGGGCGCCGCCGAGTCCCTCGACGAAGTAGCCGCGGCGGGCGGTGCCGAGCAGCTCGAGATTGCCGAGCTCGCCGTAGAGGGTGGAGAAACCGCCCGGAATGCCCTCGGCGAGGACCGTCTCGCGGGTGACGATCCCGTAGCGCTCCAGCATCAGCTCAGCCTGGGCGCGGAGTTTTGCGCCCGGACCGGGCGCGTTGGCGAAGAGCGGCGCGGTCAGCGACCAGCGGCCCTGGACGGCGGCGCCGGTGGTCGAACGGCGGCGGGCGAAGCGGCGGCCGGGCCGTTCGCTCGGCGGCACCGCCCGCAAACGGGGCGCCCGCAGCGGCGCGAAGGCGTCGTTGGTCACCTCTCCCGTCCAGACCAGGTCCCAGAGGGCATTGTGGACGTCCTCGGCGGGATGGTCGACGTCGACGACGAGGTCGAGCCAGAAGGAGGGTCCGGCGGCGAGGCGCTCGCGGATCGCATCGTGGACCTTCCCCTGCGGCGACTCCAGCTTGGCGTTGGCCGGCGGCGGGCCGGCGAGGCGGACGTCTTCGCGGAAGTAGAGGGCGACGCGGCCGTCGTTACGACCGAGGGCGCCGGCGCCGATCCAGACCAACTCACCACTGGTGCAGAGCTCGTCGAGCCAACTCTGCGAGTAGGCGCCGAGGCGGCGCGGCAGCACGTCCCCCTCCCACACTTTCGGCGTCAGCGCCACGCCCTGCAGCGGCACCAGCGCCTCGCGCAGGCGGTCGAGCCCGGCGCCGGTACGGCGGAAGGCGTCGACGTTCTGCCAGCTCGGCAGGAAGCGGGCCAGCTCGCGGGTATCGGCAGCCTCGACCTCCTTGCGCAGGCGCGCGAGGCTGGCGCGGCGGACGCGGCGCAGGACTTCGGAGTCGCACCACTCGCGCTCGGTCCCGCCCGGCGCCAGCTCGCCGCGGACCAGCGCCCCTTCGGACTCCAGCTCGCGCAACGCCGGCGAGGGGTCGACGCCGTAGCGCTCGGCAAGCTGGTGGGTCGGGAAGGGGCCGTGGGTGCGGGCGTAGCGGCGGACCAGCGCCCGCATCGCGTCGGGGTGCTCCTCGAGGAAGGTTTCCGGCAGTCCCGGCGGCTCCGGCACGCCGAGCGCGTCGCGGTAGAGGCCGGCGTCCTCGGCGGCGATGTAGCGCTCTTCGCCGGCGATCCGGACCTTGGCGACGCGGCGCTCGGCAACCAATTTCTCCAGCATCGACTTCGCCGAGTAGCCTTCGGCGACCCGCTCCTCGCACTCCTCAGCGGTGAGATCGCCGAGGTTGCGCAGCAGCTGCTGGAGGGCGTCGCGGTCGCCGGCGCGGCCGGCCTCGGTGCGGTGCTGGAGCTGGGCCTCGACTTCTTCCAGGGCCTCGGGATCGATCAGTTCGCGCAGCTCCTCCTGGCCCAGCAGCTCGCGCAGAAGGTCGCGGTCGAGCGCCAGCGCCGCCGCCCGCCGCTCGGCGTTGGGCGTGTCCCCCTCGTACATGTAGGTGGCGACGTAGTCGAAGAGCAGCGAGGAGGCGAACGGCGAGGCGGTCGGCGTCTCCACCTCGACCAGGCTGAGTGCCCGCGAGTGCAGCTTTTCCAGCAGCTCGGCGAGGGCGGGCAGGTCGAGGACGTCGCGCAGGCACTCGCGGTAGGTCTCGAGCACGACCGGGAAGCGGGGGAAGTCCCGCGCCACTTCGAGCAGGCTCTGTGACTTCAGCCGCTGCTGCCAGAGCGGGGTGCGCTTGCCGGGGTAGGCGCGGGGGATCAGCAGCGAGCGGGAGGCGTTCTCGCGGAAGCGGGCGCCGAACAGGGCCGAGCCGGAGAGCTCGCCGACGACGAGGTCTTCGAGCTGGTCGGGGTCGATCAGGACGAGGTCGGCGGGCGGCGGCTCGTCGGCGTCGGGGAGGTGGATGACGATGCCGTCGTCGGACCAGATCGCGTCGGCCTCGAGGTCGCGTTCGTCGCGGATCTTGGCGGCGAGGGCGAGGCCCCAGGCGGCGTGGACGCGGCCGCCGTAGGGCGAGAGGACGCAGAGGCGCCAGTCGCCGATCTCGTCGCGGAAGCGCTCGACGACGATCGTCTCGTCGGAGGGGACGACGCGGGTCGCCTGCTGCTGCTCGCGCAGGTAGCTGACGAGGTTGTTTGCGGCGCGCTCGTCGAGGTCGTACTCCTTCGCCAGCTCGGCGGGCTCGCGGCTGACCGCCTCGCGGGCGAAGGCGCCGATCGCCCGGCCGAGCTCGGCGGGGCGGCCGATCCCGTCGCCCTTCCAGAAGGGGACGGCGCCAGGGGCGCCGGGGGCCGGGGTGACGATCACCCGGTCGCGGGTGATTTCCTCGATCCGCCAGGTGCTGGAGCCGAGCAGGAAGGTCTGGCCGGCGCGGGCCTCGTAGACCATCTCCTCGTCGAGCTCGCCGACGCGGCGGCCGTCGGGGAGGTGGACGCCGTAGAGGCCGCGGTCGGGGATCGTGCCGGCGTTGGTGACGGCGAGCTGGCGGGCGCCTTTGCGGCCGTGGATCGTGCCCTCGGTGCGGTCCCAGACGATCCGCGGGCGCAGCTCGGCGAAGCGGTCGGAGGGGTAGCGGCCGTCGAGCATGTCGAGCACGTTCTCGAGCTGTTCGCGCGAGAGGTCATGAAAAGGCTCGGTCTTCGTCACCAGTTGCTCGACCTCGTCGACCTCCCACTCGTCCAGCGCCGCCATCGAGACCAGGTGCTGGGCGAGCACGTCGAGCGGGTTCTGCGGGATCGTCGTCTCCTCGATCTCGGCCTCGCGCATGCGCCGCGCGACGACCGCGCACTCGAGCAGGTCGCCGCGGTATTTGGGGAAGATCCGGCCCTTGGAGACTTCGCCCATGCGGTGGCCGGCGCGGCCGATCCGCTGCAAGCCTCGGGTCACCGACTTCGGCGACTCGACCTGGATCACCAGGTCGACCGCGCCCATGTCGATGCCGAGCTCCAACGAGGAGGTGGCGACGAGGCAAGGCAGCTCACCCGACTTCAACATCTCCTCGACGTTCGCCCGCTCCTCGTGAGAGAGAGAACCGTGGTGAGCACGGGCTATTTCCACGTAGTCGGTGGGGGAGCCGGGGGGGTGCGCACCCCGCCAAAAATTTGGTAGGTTCCGCGACGTCCCCCCCCGCCCCCCTCCCAACCCCCACGTCCCCC
>JBQCEW010000138.1:0-4281 GCA_051959815.1 Solirubrobacterales bacterium | reverse complement strand
CGGGCGCTCGCCGTCACCGGTGTCGACCATGCAGGCGCTGAGCCGGTCGGCTTTCGGGTGCTTCTCGCATTTGACGACCTTGCCGACGACGAAGCCCTCGGCCGACGGCGGCCCGACCGTGTCGAGCCGCTCGACCTCGGTGCCGGTCATCACCAGGCGGTCGGCGAGCGCAGCCGGGTCCATCCCCGGGTCGCAGTACTCGCGCAGCCAGCTGTATGGGGCTCTCATACCCAACTCCTCACGCGAACTGCTCCAGCATCCGCACGTCGTTGTCGAAGAAGCGCCGCAGGTCGGGGACGCCGTGGCGCAGCATCGCCACCCGCTCGACTCCGATCCCGAAGGCGAAGCCCTGCACCTTCTCGGCGTCGTAGCCGTAGCCCTCGACGAAGCCGAGCACGTTGGGGTCGACCATCCCGGCACCGAGGATCTCGATCCAGCCCTGGCCCTTGCAGAGGTTGCACCGCTTGCCGCCGGCCAGCTCGCCGGTGCCGCCGCACTGGAAGCAGGAGACGTCGACCTCGACGCTCGGCTCGGTGAAGGGGAAGAAGTGCGGCCGCAGGCGCACCTCGCGGTCGGGGCCGAAGATCGCCCGGCACATCGACAGCAGCGTCCCCTGCAGGTCGGCGAGGGTGATCCCCTCGGCGATCGCCAGCCCCTCCATCTGGTGGAACATCGGGCTGGGGGTGGCGTCGGAGTCGCTCCGGTAGACCTTGCCGGGGACGACGACGAAGATCGACGGCGGCTGCGTCTCCATCGAGCGCACCTGCATCGGCGAGGTGTGGGTACGCAGCAGCACGTCGGGGTGGGACTGGACGTAGAAGGTGTCCTGCAGCATCCGCGCCGGGTGGCCGGGCGGGTGGTTGAGGGCAGTGAAGTTGTAGTAGTCGTGCTCGATCTCCGGACCCTCGGCGACGTGGTAGCCGAGGCCGATCATCGTGTCCTCGAGCAGGCGCGTGGTGCGGGAGATGAGGTGGGCGTGGCCGACAAGCCGAGGCGGCGCCCCCGGCAGGGTGACATCGACGCGGTCGGTGACGAGCTGTGCCTCCAGCTCGCTCGCGTCGAGCCGCTCGGCGCTCTGCTCGAGCAGCGCCTCCAGCTCCTTGCGCGCCTTGTTGGCGGCACCGCCGACTTGCCCCCGTTCCTCCTGCGGCAGCTCGGCGATCCCGCGCAGGATCGAGGTCAGCTCGGCTTTGCGGCCGAGGTAGCGGACCCGCAGTTCCTCCAGCTCGGCGCTGCTGCCGGCGTCGCCGATCGCCGCGGCAGCCTCGGCCCTGATCTCCTCGATCCGCTCAACCATTGCCTTGGGCCTCCCGCATGGCGAGCGAAGATATCCGCTGAGCGGCGATCGCAGCGGCAGCGGCGACATTGAGGGACTCGGCGCCGCCGGGCCGCAGCGGGATCGTGGCCTGGACAGCGCAGGCGTCGAGCACCTCCACCGGTAGCCCCTCGCGCTCAGCGCCGAGGCAGATCGTGGCGGCACCGTCGAGCGCCTCCAACCCTTCGCCGCCGTGGGCAACCAGCGCCGCCCGCGGCTCCGGCGTCGCCTCCACCCCGGCCCGCAGCGGCGGCGAGTTGAAGATCGACCCCATGCTGGCCCGGACCGCCTTCGGCGAGTACGGATCGGCGCAGTCGGGCCCGAGAATGACCGGCCCGTCGATGAAAGCATCGGCCATGCGGACGATCGTCCCGACGTTGCCGGGATCGCCGACGCCGTGCAGGTAGATGCAGGGCGACCGAACGTAGTTGTTCCCGGTATGCGGGAACAAATGCGTCTGGTCGTTCTTCGAGACCGGCCAGACAGCGATTACACGCGTCCCGGAGCCGAGGGACGAAATGTCGTCCAGAAGGCCAGGGGCGACTTCATCGCCTTCGAGGCCCGAGCCCGCCGCAACCAGTACGAACCGCGGTTCCGCACCCGCGGCCAGCCCGGCCTCCAGCAGGTCCTCGCCCTCGGTCGCGAACAGGCCCTCGCGGTCGCGGTGCTTGCGGTCGCGCAGCTTGCGGACCAGCTTCAGCTTCTCGTTGTGGGGGCTTTCGATCATTTCCGGTGTCTTCGAGTCGGCGGTTTCTTCTCCTGGAACGAAAAAGCGGGCCGAAAATCGGCCCGCCCGGGAGAGAGGAAGTGTCGGTCTGCCGTCAGGCGGCCGCACCCTCCCGGGCTAGCTCCACAAATCGGCGGAAGGCGTCGCGGTCCGAGACGGCGATCTCAGCCAGCATCTTCCGGTTCACCTGTACTTCGGCCTTGTTGAGGCCGTTGATCAGTTCTGAGTAGCTCATGCCCTCCAGCCGCGCGGCGGCGTTGATGCGGGTGATCCAGAGGCGGCGGAACGTCCGCTTCTTGTTGCGCCGGTCGCGATAGGCGTACATCCCCGACCGCTGCACCTGCTCTTTGGCGAAGCGGTAGGAGGAGTGCTTGCGGCCGAAGTAACCCTTCGCTTCCTTCAGCACCTTGCGGCGCTTCTTGCGCGCGTGGACGGAGCGCTTGACGCGGCTCACTTGCCGCCTCCAAGCAGAGTCCGCACTTTTTTCTGGTCGCTCGGCGCGATGTCGACCGGCTTCGCCATTCGCCGCTTCCGCTTCGGCGACTTTTTCTCCAGGATGTGGCTGGAGTAAGCGCGACGGCCACGGAGTTTGCCCTTGGCGGTCTTCTTGAAGCGCTTCTTGGCGCCGGAATGGGTTTTCATCTTCGGCATCGGGTCCGCTATTGAAGCAGAGCGCAGGACTTTGTGACACGTATAGCCACTAAATGGGAATACGCTGCGCCGCGATGCGGATCCTCTACGTAGTCGGGACGCGGCCCAACTTCGTCAAGACGGCGCCGGTGATCGGGGCGCTGCGCGAGCGCCACCCCGAGGGCCGGCACGCGATCGTCCACACCGGCCAGCACTATGACCGGCTGATGTCCGAGGTCTTCCTCGAGGAGCTCGGAGTGCCGGCGCCCGACTACATGCTCGAGGTCGGCTCCGGCAGCCACGCGACGCAGACGGCGCGGACGATGGAGCGGCTGGAGCCGGTTCTGGCCGACGAGCGGCCGGACCTGGTGATGGTGCCCGGCGACGTCAACTCCACCCTCGCCGCGGCGTTGACGGCGGTGAAGATGGGGATCCCGGTCGCCCACATCGAGTCGGGCCTGCGCAGCTTCGACATGACGATGCCGGAGGAGGTCAACCGGATCGTCGCCGACCGCTTCGCCGCGTGGCTCTTCCTCCACAGCCCCGAGGCGGTGACGAACCTCGAGCACGAAGGCATCCCGGCCGAGCGCATGCACATGGTCGGCAACACGATGATCGACACGCTGGTGGCGCTGGAAGGCCGTGTCCGCGCGGCGGGCGCGGCGGCGCAGCTCGGAGTCGAGCCCGGCTCCTACGCCCTCGTCACCCTTCACCGCCCCGCCCTCGTCGACGGCCCGCTGCTCGGCGAGACGGTGGCGCGGCTCACCGCTCTCGCGCAGCAGATGCCGGTCGTCTTCCCGGTCCACCCGCGGACGCGGAAGATGATGGAGGGCATCGAGCCTGACCACCCGGGCCTGCGGCTGGTCGAGCCGCTCGGCTACCTCGACTTCCTCTCTCTGCTCGCCGACGCCGGCGCGGTCCTCACCGACTCCGGCGGGATCCAGGAGGAGACGACCTACCTCGGCGTCCCCTGCTTCACGCTGCGCGACAACACCGAGCGGCCGGTGACGCTCACCTCCGGCACCAACACCCTGCTCGGCCTCGACCCGGCAGCGATCAGCCGCATCCCGGCCCTACTGGCCGAGCGCAGCGGCGCGCCTTCGCAGCCGCCGCCCCTCTGGGACGGCCGGGCGGCGCAGCGGATCGCCGACGTAATCCTCGGCTAAGACTCGGCGGGGGCGTCGGGGGCAGCCGGATCGGCTGCGGGAGCGTCCTCGGCCGCACCGACCGCGGCGTCATCGGTCGGGCTGTCGTCGCCGACGAGCTTGTCGACCTCTTTGCTCGGGCCCAGCAACATGCTCATGTTGCGCCCTTCCTGCAGCGGCGCCGACTCGATCACCGCCAGGCCGTCGAGGTCCTCGAAGAGCTTCTGCAGGAGGTCGCGGCCGCGCTCCGGGTGGGCCTGCTCGCGGCCGCGGAACATGATCGTCACCTTGACCTTGTCGCGGTGCTTGAGGAAGCGTTCGACGTGGCCCTTCTTGGTGTTGTAGTCGTGGTCGGCGATCTTCGGCCGCAGCTTGATTTCGCGGACGTTGACCTGCTGCTGGTGCTTGCGCGCCGCCTTCTGCTTCTGCTCCTGTTCGTATTTGTACTTCGAGTAGTCGAGCAG
>JBQCEW010000137.1:0-4660 GCA_051959815.1 Solirubrobacterales bacterium | reverse complement strand
CTCGACCGCCTCGGCCTCCGTGCGGAACGGGACGACGACGGCCACCGGCCCGAAGATCTCCTCGCGTACGGCGCGGTCGCCGGGATCCACCGGGCACAGCACGGTCGGCGGGAACCAGTAGCCGGGGCCCTCGGGGGCGCTGCCGCGGATCGCGACCGGCGCCCCATCGGGGACGTAGGCGGCGACCGTCTCGCGCTGGCCGGCGGAGATCAGCGGCCCCATCTGCGTCTCCTCCGCCAGCGGATCACCAACCGCGATCCCCTCCACCGCCGGCTGCAGCGCTGCGAGGAAGTCGTCGAGGGCGGTGCGCTCGACGAGGATCCGCGAGCGGGCGCAGCAGTCCTGGCCGGCGTTGCCGAAGACCGCCAGCGGCGCCGCGGCCGCGGCCGCCTCCAGGTCCGCGTCGGCGAAGACGACGTTGGCCGACTTGCCGCCCAGCTCCAGCGTCACCCGCTTGATCGTCTGCGCGGCGCCGGCGGCGATCCCGCGGCCGACCTCGGTCGAGCCGGTGAAGGCGATCTTGGCGACGTCGGGGTGCTCGACCAGGCGGCGCCCGCAGGCGCTGCCCGGTCCCGCGACCACGTTCAGCACTCCCTCCGGCAGCCCCGCCTCCAGCGCGATCTTCTCCAGCTCGAGCGCGGTCAGCGGCGTCAGCTCCGCCGGCTTCAGAACGATGCAGTTGCCCGCCCCCAGCGCCGGTGCCACCTTCCAGGAGGCGATCGTCAGCGGGAAGTTCCAGGGGACGATCAGGCCGATGACGCCGAGCGGCTCGCGGAAGGTCATGTCGACGCCACCCGCGACCGGGATCGTCTGCCCGAGCAGCCGCTCGGGCGCCCCGGCGTAGTAGCGGTAGGTCTCGACCACCATCTCCATCTCGCCGCGTGCGTCGGCGATCGGCTTGCCGGCGTTGCGCGCCTCCAGCCGCGCCAGCTCCTCGCGCCGCGCCTCAATCGCGTCGGCGAGCTCGCGCAGCAGCTTCGCCCGGTCCGCCGGCGCCACCGCCCGCCAGGCCGGAAACGCCGCCTTCGCCCGCGCCACCGCCGCATCGACCTCCTCGACCCCCGCCCGCGGCACCTCGGCCATCACCCGCTCCGTCGCCGGCTCGATCACCTCGATCGCGCTCACGCGGGACCCTCCATCGCGTGGTTCTTTTCGGTCGCTGAGGGTCCGAAAGGAACCACGCGATCGTTGGAGCCTGCGCTGCGGCTTCGGGCGGCCTCGACCAGGGAGGCGATTACGCGGCTGTTTTCGTCCTCCTCGGGGTGCCAGATGACGCCGAGGGCGAAGTGTTTGCCGGGGAGCTCGATTGCCTCGATTAGGTCGTCGTCGAGGGACCAGCCGCTGACCTTCAGCCCCTCGCCCAGCCGGTCGACGCCCTGGTGATGGTGGGACCAGACGACGAAGCCCTCGACGCCAGCGGCGGAGCAGGCGAGCGACTCGGGGTCGAGCCGGACGTGGTGCTCGCTGAAGGTGCCGGCGACCGTGCGGTGCGCCTCGCTGCCGGTTGCCTCCGGCAGGTGCTGGACCAGCGTCCCGCCCAGCGCAACGTTCAAGAGCTGCATGCCGCGGCAGATTCCCAGCACCGGCATGTCGCGCTCCAGCGCCCGCCGCGCCAGCGCCAGCTCGAAGCGGTCGCGCTCGGGCCAGGTCCCCTTCGTCTCCGGATGCGGCTCCGCCCCGTAGCTCGCCGGGTCGACGTCGGCGCCGCCGGCCAGCATCAGCGCGTCGACGCGGTCGAGCAGCAGGTCCGGGTCCTCCACCGCCGCCTCGTCGGGCGGCAGCACGATCGCGATCCCGCCCGCTCGCTGCACCGCGCTCACGTAACCCCGCGGCGCCAGCGTCACCTCGTAGCCGTCCCAGACGCCCCAGGAGACCCGCTCGATCCCCGCGCAGATGCCGATCGCCGGCGCCTCGCTGTCGGCCTCGGAGCTCACAGCCGCTCGAAGCCCCGGTAGCGCTCCCAGTCGGTGACGGCGGCCTCGAAGGCCTCGATCTCGACGGTGGCCCGGTTCAGGTAGTGGTCGACCACCTCGTCGCCAAAGGCCTCGGCCGCCACACTGCTGCCGGCGAAGCAGTCGCGCGCGTCGTAGATGTTCGACGGCACCCGCGGCTTGTCGGACTCATACGCGTTGCCCTCGAAGGCCGGCTCCAGCGTCAGCCCCTCGTCGATCCCGTGCAGGCCAGCGGCGATCATCGCGCTCAGCGCCAGGTACGGATTGACGTCGGCGCCGGGCAACCGGTTCTCCACCCGCAGCCCCTCGCCATGGCCGACCACCCGCAGTGAGCAGGTGCGGTTATCGCGACCCCAGGCGATCGCCGTCGGCGCGAAGGAGCCCTTGGCGAAGCGCTTGTAGGAGTTGACGTGCGGCGCGTACAGCAGCGTCAGCTCTTCCATGCAGGCGAGCTGACCGGCGACGAAGCGCTCGAACAGCTCCTGGTCTGCGGCGAATGCGTTCGAGCCGTCCTCGCGCGCCAGCGAGCAGTGGATGTGGCACGAGTTGCCCTCGCGCTCGTTGAACTTCGCCATGAAGGTGATCGCGTGCCCCTCCTGGGCGGCGATCTCCTTGGCGCCGTTCTTGTAGATCGCGTGGTTGTCGGCGCTGCGCAGGGCGCCGTCGTAGCGGAAGTTGATCTCGTGCTGGCCGAGGTTGCACTCGCCCTTCGAGTTCTCGACCTTCATTCCCGCGCCGGCCATCTCGTTGCGGATGCGGCGGATCAGCGGCTCGACCCGCGAGGTCCCCAGCAGCGAGTAGTCGATGTTGTAGAGGTTGGCCGGCTCGAGGTCGTGGAAGCCCTTCTTCCAGGCCTCCTCGTAGGTGCCGCGAAAGACGATGAACTCGAGCTCCGTCGCCGCTTTCGCGCTCATCCCCCGCTCCGCCAGCCGCGCCAGTTGCCGCCGCAGGATCTGCCGCGGCGAGGCGACCACTTCGCGCCCGTCGCTCCACTGGACGTCGGCCATCACCATCGCCGTCGCCGGCAGCCAGGGCACCATCCGCAGCGTCTCCAGATCGGGCACCATCTCGAAGTCGCCGTAGCCGGTGTCCCAGGAGCTCATCGCGTAGCCGCCGACCGTTTCCATCTCGACGTCGACAGCGAGCAGGTAGTTGCACCCCTCCGCCCCATGCTCGAGCACGTCGCCAAGGAAGTGCGACGCGGTCAGCCGCTTGCCCTGCAGCCGGCCCTCCATGTCGGCGATCGCGAGCAGCACGGTGTCGACCGCGCCGTCCGCGACCGCCTGCTTCAGCTCCTCGACGGTCACGTACAAGACGTTACGCCGATACCGTCACGGGCGCGCCGGCCCGACTTCCGGTTCGGGGCCGATCGCTTCCTCGATCTCGATCTCGCGCACCTGCCCGGTGAAGTGCTTGCGGGCTTTCGCCACCCAGGCGATCCCGGCGAGCAGGATCACGACCCCGACCGTCAGCGGTGCGTAGTTGAACGCCTCCCATTCGAATTCGCCGCCCCACGGCACCGCCGCCGGCACAAACGGCAGGCAGAAGATGATCGTGATGAACACGACCCAGATCGTCGCGAAGAGGTTCATCCACTTGTACTTGCGGCCGTTGTTCCAGGGCCCCGGCTGGAAGTCGTCGCCTTTGCGCCAGCGCAGGAAGATCGGAATCACGTAGGCGATGTAGAGGCCGATCACGGTGACCGAGACCACCGCGAAGAAGGCCCACGGGAACGGTTCGCCGGCGGAGTTCCCCTTCAGCGCCGGCAGGGTGATGATCAGCGCCGCGGTCGCCATCGCCAACACCGCGTAGATCGGGACCCGCTTCTCGTCGACGCGGGAGAGCACCCCGGAGACGCGGTGGCCGAACCCTTTGTCGCGCGAGAAGGCGAAGCACATCCGCGAGGCGCTGGTCAGGCAGGCCGCGCCGCAGAAGAGCTGACCGACGGTGGAGATGATCAGGATCGCCTTGAAGGCCGCCGGCGTCAGCGCCGAGGCGAATACTTCGAGCGAGGAGCCGGCGCCGTAGCCGTGCGCGGCGCCGGAGATCGCGCCGACGTGCACGGCCGCGAAGGTGATCGCCAGCAGCACGATCCAGCCGATCACCGCCGAGTAGAAGATCGAGCGCCAGACCCCCTTGGCGGCGCTCATCTCCGCCTCGTGCGTCTCCTCGGAGATGTGGGCGGAAGCGTCGAAGCCGGTGATCGTGTACTGGGTCAGCAGGAACCCGAGCGGCAACACGTAGAACCAGTACATGCCGTGGCTGAAGCCGCTGTTGTTGATCGTGTGCCCGAAGACGAAGCTGACGCTCTGGTGGTGGTCGGGAACGAGGATGAGGAGGACGACGATCACCGCCACCCCGATCACGTGCCACCAGACCGAGACGCTGTTGACCAGCGAGAGCAGGTGCGTACGGCGGATGTTGACGAGCGTGTGGACGAGGAGGATCAGGAAGAAGAGCAGAAACGTCTCTTGGAGGATGTGGACGCTGTCGCCGAAGTTGATCCCGAAGACGTTCAGTTCATAGAGCCCGAGGACGGCGTTGAGGAAGGTTGCCGCGGCGTAGTCGACCGAGGCGACCACGGCGACCAGGCCGATCAGGTTGAACCAGCCGGTGAACCAGGCCCAGACCGGCCCGCCGAGTCGGCCCGCCCACCAATAGATGCCGCCCGCGGTCGGGTAGGCCGAGACCAGCTCCGACATACAGAA
>JBQCEW010000136.1:0-3897 GCA_051959815.1 Solirubrobacterales bacterium | reverse complement strand
CACGTTGGCGAGGATCGCCGGATCGTGGAAGTGCGTCGTCGCCTCGACGATCGCCTTGGCCCGGGCCGACGGGTTGTCGCTCTTGAAGATGCCCGACCCGACGAAGACCGCCTCGGCGCCGAGCTGCATCACCAGCGCGGCATCGGCGGGCGTCGCGATCCCGCCGGCGCAGAAGAGCGGCACCGGCAGTCGGCCCGCGGCGGCAACCTCCTGGACGACTTCCCGCGGCGCCTGCAGTTCCTTCGCCGCCGCTGCCAGCTCCTCGGGCCGCAACTGCGTCAGCCGCTTGATGCCGGAAGTGATCTCACGCATGTGGCGGACCGCCTCGACGACGTTGCCGGTCCCGGCCTCGCCCTTGGAGCGGATCATCGCCGCGCCCTCGCCGATCCGCCGCAGTGCCTCGCCGAGATTGGTGGCGCCGCAGACGAACGGCACCTCGAAGGCGAACTTGTCGATGTGGTTCTGCTCGTCGGCCGGAGTCAGCACCTCCGACTCGTCGATGTAGTCGACCTCCAGCGCCTGCAGCACCTGCGCCTCGGCGAAGTGGCCGATCCGGGCCTTCGCCATCACCGGGATCGTCACCGCCTCTTGGATGCCCGTGATCATCGAGGGATCGGACATCCGGGCAACACCGCCGTGGGCGCGGATGTCGGCCGGCACGCGTTCCAGCGCCATCACCGCGCAGGCCCCAGCCTCCTCGGCGATCTTCGCCTCGTCCGGAGTGACCACGTCCATGATCACCCCGCCCTTCAACATCTCGGCAAGGCCGGTCTTCAGTCGAAACGTCGCACGCTCAGTCATTCCGGCCAGATTACCTGCCGGGCGCGACTGCCGGCATCGCCTCTGCGGCAGATGCCGTTACTTCAGTTTGTACGCGCGGATGCGGTCTTTGTGGGCCGCTTCGTCGCGGGCGTAGAGCCCGTGCGCCAGCCCCTGCACCAGCGCCATCAGCGCCGTGTGCGAACGGGTGAAGCTGGGGCTGTTGGAGGAGAAGTAGAGCGTCAGCTCGGCGTGCTCCCCCACCTCCGACATCGTCGCGTCGGAGATCGCCAGGGTGCGCGCGCCGCGGTGCAGGGCGAGCTTCATCGCCCGCAGGAGCAGGGGGTGCGCGCGGCCGGCGGAAAGGGTTATGACGAGCGTGCTCTCATCGATTCGGCCAAGCCGCTGCAGGGACTCGCCGCCGGTGCTGGCGACGATCTCGGCACGGATGTCGAGCAGGCTGAGGGTGTGGCGCAGGTAGCTGGCGAAGAAGGCCATCTGGTCGACGCCGACGATGACGATCCGCTGCGCTTCCGCCAGTGCCGCGACCGAGGCGTTCACCTGCTCGGTGGTCAGTTTGCGCGCCGTTTCCTCCAAGTTCGAGTAGTCGGCGCCGAGCGATCCCTCCAACTCGGAGTGGTCGAAAGAGAAAAGGGCCCCACCGGCGGCACCGACGGCGATCGTCGTGCGGTACTCCTCGATCGCCGCCTGCTGCAGCTCGGGGTATCCCTCGAAGCCGAGGGCCTGGGAGAAGCGCACCACAGTCGAGGACGAGGTGCTCGCTCTCCGGGCCAGCTCCTCGGCGGTGAGGAAGGCTGCCTCGTCGAGGTGGTCGACGATGTAGCGGGCCACATCCTTCTGGGAGCGAGAGAACTCGTCAAAGCGCTCCTGGATGTAGTCGGAAAGGCTCTTGAGTTGGGGGGACTTCGTCGCGGTCTTGGTCACGGCGGTCCATTTCGCCGAACCTGACCCTTTCCCTTCCGTGTTCTGGTTGGATTTACGGGGCGATGACGCTGGAGCAGGCCCTGCGCCTAACCAACCGCAACATGATCGCCTTCGACCTGGTGCTTGGCAGCGCCGCGATCGCCGCCCCGGCCGCGACGCTGAAGGTGCTGGGCCACGACGAGCCTTCGCCGGACGCGAAACACCTCTTCCGCCGCTGCGGACCGATCTGGTTGACCTTCGCCGCTGCCCATCTGGTGGCCGAGCGGCGTGGCAAACCCGCGGACTGGCAGGCACTCGGCTGGCTACGAGGGACCGAGATCGCCACCGACGCGCTCTGGTCCGCCTCGCCCGCGGTCAGCCGCCCCGGCGCCAAGCTCGGGCTGCAGCTCGCCGGAGTCGCCAACCTTGCGATGGCCACGGGCTTCGCCTGGATGTCTAGACGCTGATGGCCGAGTTCGAGGGACAGCCGAGCATCCGTTGGAGCCTTCGAGGGATCAACGAAGAGGGCGACGAGGTCTGGCTGATCCGCGGCATCTCCCGCAAGCTCTACCGCTGTCCCGGCTGCCACGGCGAGATCCCCGTCGGCGAGGAACACACGGTTGTCCAGTTCGTCCGCCGCCTCGGAGGCACAGACCACCACCATTGGCACCGGCGCTGCGCGGAAGAACTCCTGATCCCGGAGCTAGGCAGCTTGAAGCGGGTACCAGCCTCGGAGTCGAGCCAGTCGAAGCTGGAGGCGCGTGGCCGCCGACCAGCCGGGCGCCGCAACCGCCGTTAGCCGTGCGCTTCCCCCGTCGGGTCGCCGACGTCTACGCGCGAATCTGGCGCACCTACTGGGGCTGGGCGCCATCGCTCCTGATCCTGGCGGCCGTCGTCTTCTTGCCGCTGGGATTGCTCGATGCGCTCAGCCTCCAAGTCGACGTCGACTCCCTCGACCTGAACAGCGGGATCAAAGTCGCGACGCTGATGCTTGCCGTAGGTGCGGTGACGATGACCGGCCTGCTGGGCGAGATCTTCTTCAGCGGCGCGATCGCGATCTCACTCACCCACCCTCATGGGGAGCAGCCGCCGAAGCTGCGCGAGATCGCCGCACGGATCAAATACGGGCGGCTGATCGCGGTCGACATCGCCTTCGTCGTGATCGTCTACGTGGGCGTACTGCTCGGGCTCATACCGGGCATCCTCGTCTTCGTCTTCCTCGGGCTCGCCGGCCCAGTCATCGAGATTGAGGAGCGCTCCGCGGTTGCGGCGCTCCGCCGTAGCTTCCAACTGGTGCGTGGGAGCTTCTGGCTCGTCTTCTGGGTGCTGGTGCCGATTGAGATCGCCGGCGATGCGATCGGCGACGGACTGGCCTGGCTCGTCCACCATCTCTTCGGCGACACCTTCGTCGCCACCTGGCTGGCCGAGGCGGTCTCCAACGTGGCCCTTTCGCCGATCTTCGCCGTCGCCGCGGTGCTGCTCACGGTCGACCTAATCCGCCTCAAGGAGGGCGCCGCCCCACCCCTGCACACGACGCCGGTGCCGGCATGACCACTGCCTCGATCGTCTCCGACTTCTGGAGCAGCCTGGAAAAGCACGACGAGCAGGCGCTCTTCCTCGTCCTCGTCGGCTTCATCGGCTCCTTCGCCTTCATCCGCATGAGCTCGCGGATCCAGCGCAGTCCCAGGGTCTCCTGGTGGCCGGGCAGCATCGTCAGCGACAGCGGCGTCCACCTCCACCACCTGGTCTTCGGGATCGTGACGATGATGATCGCGGGCGCCGCCGGCTTCCTCGCCTTCGGGCACTCGCCCTGGACCGAGATCTGCGCCTTTGTCTTCGGCGTCGGCGCCGGGTTGACGATCGACGAGTTCGCCCTCTGGGTCTACCTCGAAGACGTTTACTGGGCAGAGGAGGGACGCAGCTCGATCGACGCGGTCGTGATCGCCGTCGCCGGAATGATGTTGGTGCTGCTCGGCTTCACCCCGCTGACGATTGAAGACGGTTCGGTGGGCGCCCTGCTGGGGACGTTCCTCAGCGCTGCCCTGATCGTCGTCCTCGTCGCGATCTGCTTCCTCAAGGGACGCGTCATGCACGGCAGCGTCGGCTTCTTCGTCTTCCCGATCGCGCTCTACGGCGCTTGCCGCCTTGGCAAGCCCGACTCCCCCTGGGCCCGCCGCCGCTACGGCGAGCGCCGGCCGAAAAAGCAGGCGCGCT
>JBQCEW010000135.1:0-3620 GCA_051959815.1 Solirubrobacterales bacterium | reverse complement strand
CCGCCGGCGAGGTTGACCCACATGTCGAGGTTGCGTCCGTACACCGCGGCCCCGACGATGATGGCACCGGCCACAATGGACAGAATCGCGAACGCCCGGTTGGAGTGCAGGCCGAGCGCGGAGGGCGTGCCGTGCTGGGCGAAGAAGCCGCCACCCCAGATCAGGAAGGCGTTGATCGTGTAGATCAGGAGCGTCCAGAGCGCGACGAAGGGTATCCACGCCTTGAAGTTGAACCGCCCCAGCACCGAACCCAGCATCAGGATCGGCGTGATCGCCGCGAAGACGATCTGGAAGTAGGCAAGCGTCGATTGCGGGAAGAGGAATTCTTCTTCCGCCAGCTCGGGGATGTGCGCTTGCTTCAACAGATCACCGCTGTTCAGGATCGACCCGGGCTTCCCGATGAAGTTCCCGAAGAAGCCGCTGTTGCTGATCGCGTGGACCGGTTCTCCGAACCCCATCTTGAAGCCGACCAGGACCCAGAGGATCAACACGATCGCGAAGGCGACGAACGCCATCATCATCGAGTTCACCGACCAGCGTTTCTGCATCACGCCGCCGTAGAGAACCACCAACCCAGGCACGCTCATTAAGCCGACCAGGGTCGCGGCGGTGAGCTGCCATGAATTGGCGCCTTCGCTCAACCATTCCATTTACAGGTACTCCCTTTCTCGAAGTAGGTGCTTCTCGGACGCCCCTAACCCTGCCGCCGCCGCTGTTCGCCCTCTACGTACGAGTGTCTAAAGATCGGTGCCGAATGTTCGCCCCGCTGTCGGTGGCGGTTCCGCGGAGGCTTGATTTACTGCCGCTATGCCACTGGAAGGTCATTACGAGCGGCAGACGACGCCGCTCTACAAACTAAGTCCGCGCGAGATCAAAGCGGCTTCGCTGGTACTCCTGGTGACCGTCGTCGCGCTCTTGGGAGTCGTTTTGGCGACTGTAGGAGACAGCAGCCCAGCGACCCCGATGGGCTGCATCAAGGCCGAGGTGGCCGGGGTCGTCGGAGGCGAAACGATCAGCGGCTGCGGCGCCGAAGCGGAAGCCAAGTGCGCCCACGCCGCCCGCTTCGACGGCCCGCGCTCAGAAACGGTCGTCGCCGAGTGCGAAGCGCAGGGCGTGCCGCTGACCGGCGGAACCGGCGATCCCTCTCAGACGCGACGCAAGGGATAGCGGCGCTCTAGCCGAGCGCCGCCACCAGGGCGGCCAGCTCCTCGTCGACCTCGCCCTCGAGCTTCAACTCGGCGTCGCGGTCGTACGGCGTCTCGCCCTTGGTGACGATCGCGACGCTGCCGCCGCGGGAGAGAGTCAGCTGCGGCAGGCCCGCCACCGGGTGCACCGCCAGCGAGGAGCCGACGCAGAGCATCAGGTCCGCACCTTCGGCCAGCTCGGTCGCCCGCGCCATCGCCTCCTCCGGCAGCAGCTCGCCGAAAAGGACGACATCGGGTTTGACCGCGCCGCCGCAGTCGGCGCAGATCGCGACGCCGCGCTCGTCGAAGAGATCGTCGACCTCGTCCAGACCGAACGAGGTCCCGCAGGCCATGCAGGACGAGGTCTCGATCGAGCCGTGCACCTCGATCACGTTCTCCGACCCCGCCGCCCGGTGTAGGCGGTCGATGTTCTGCGTGATCACGCCCTCGATCATCCCCTGCCGCTCCAGCTCGGCCAGCGCCTCATGCGCCCGGTTCGGCTCTTTGTCCCCCAGCGCCTGGAAGCGCGGCCGGTAGTAGGACCAGAACCGCTCCGGCTCGCGTTCGAAGACGCCGATGTGCGCGACCTCCATCGGGTCGACCTTCGCCCACAGCCCCGTCTCCGGCGTGCGGAAGTCGGGAATCCCCGACGGCACCGAGACGCCGGCGCCAGTCAGCGCGACGGCGCGGCGCGACCGGCCGAGCAGCTCGGCCAGTCGCTCCACCTCATACGTCGTTACTTGCCGCTCCACTTCGGGGTGCGTTTGCCGAGGAAGGCGCTGATGCCCTCTTTGGCGTCCTCGCTGAAGAAGGCGGTGGCGAAGCCGACCTTCTCGGCCTCGATGCCCTGGTCGATGTCGCCCTGGTGAGAGACGGTCTTGATCTGCTCGACCGCGAGCGGCGCCTGGGCGGCGAGCTTGCGGCCCCACATCAGCGCCGTCTCGAACAGCTCGTGGTCGGGGACGACACGGTTGACGAGGCCGAGATCGAGCGCTTCGCCGGCGAGGATCGCGTCGCCGACGAGGTTCAGCTCCAGCGCCTTGTTCGGGCCGACCAGGCGGGGCAGGCGCTGGGTGCCGCCGAAGCCGGGGATGATCCCCAGCTTCACCTCGGGCTGGCCGAAGACGGCCGCCTCGGCGGCGATCCGCACGTCGCAGGCCATCGCCAGCTCGCAGCCGCCGCCGAAGGCGATCGAGTTGACAGCGGCGATCGTGACCACGCCCGCCTTGCCGAAGTCGCGGAAGAGCGCGTGGGCGCGGTTGATCAAGTCCGCCCCGCTCTCCTGGTCAAGCGTCGTGAAGGCCTTGATGTCGGCGCCGGCCGAGAAGACGACCGGGACCGAGGAGGCGATCACCATCGCCCCGATCTCGTCGGCGTTCTTGACCCGGTTCCAGACCGTCTCCAGGTCCTCGATCACCTGCGGCGAGAGCGAGTTCATCGGCAGGTTCGCCAGCCAGGCGATGGCGACGTTGCCGCGCGTCTCCAGCTTGACCGTCTCGGCCTGCTCGCCCTCGTCGGCCTGCGGGTAGGGATAGAAGCCCTGGCCGGTCGCGAGCCCGTGGCGGCCCTGGGCCACGAGGCGCTTCAGGGTCACCGGCGGCGTGAAGCGCTCGCCGTACTTCTCCTCCAGGCTCTCCATCGTCTCCAACACCTGGTCGAGCCCGGTGACGTCGGCTTTCCAGAACGGCGGCAAAAGGCCTTTGCGCGGGTCGAGCCCGGCCCCGGCCATCATCCCGAGGTCGATGTCGCGGACCGAGCAGATCCCCTCCTCGACCAGCAGGCAGGCCTCGATCAGGGCGCGGCTGGAGAACATCGCCACCAGCTCATCGCCGTCGGGCTGGTTGTCGCCGGGGACGTTCTGCTCGCCGTCTTTGAAGAAGCCCTCGCCGCCGGTCTTGGCGCCGAGCTTGCCTTCGCCGACGAGGCCCTGCAGGCCCCTGTGGACGTAGAAGTGCTCGCCGTATGACTCGTTCAGGTGTTCGGCGACGTGGAGAACGGTGTCGAGCCCGAGCAGGTCGGTGAGGAAGAACGGGCCCATCGGCGCAAGCTGGGCGCCGGCGATCGCCTCGTCGATCGCCATCAGCGACAGCTCCTGCTCCTCCTGGGCGCGCCAGATCTCCCCCATCGTCGCCATCAGGATTCGGTTGACGACGAAGCCGGGGACCTCACCGCAGACGATCGGCTGCTTCTTGATCGCCTGGGCGAAGTTGTAGGCCGCGGTGGCGGTCTCCTGCGAAGTGTCCTCGCCGACGATCACCTCGACCAGCGGCATGATCGAGGCCGGGTAGAAGAAGTGGAAGCCGACCACCTTGTCGGCGCGCAGGGTCGCCTCGCCCATCTCGGTGATCGAGAGCGAGGAGGTGTTGGAGGAGAGGATCGCGTGACCCGGCGTGGCGGCGTCGATCTCGCGGAAGACCGACTGCTTGATCTCCATCT
>JBQCEW010000134.1:0-3056 GCA_051959815.1 Solirubrobacterales bacterium | reverse complement strand
GGCGGACCGAGGATCTCGTGGACCTGCAGCGCTTGCGCGAGGCTCGCGAAGACTGAGCCGCTACAGATCGACAGGATTTGCAGGGTGCTGCGAAATCAGGCGAAGATCCACTTCGTTCACCTCGACCAAGTCGAGCATTTGCCCATGGCCGTCGGAGATCTCGATGAGCTTGGAGGCGCCGTGGTCGCTGACGGCCGTGCCGCGCGTGCCGGCAGGCCAGCTCCCGATTGATCGAGCTAGCTCAATGTAGTCATTCTCGGTGATCTGCGCTTTGACCGTGGCCATGGCTTCAGTCTAGGGCTTGGGAAAAGCGGTTACGAATCGTGGTGGGGAATCTTGATCTCGGAGCTCCCATACGGTCCTTAGCGGGACCACTCTGTCGCAGTAGATCCCGATGCCACGGAGCGGAACTCAACGAGGCAGGTGACTCCGTGCGGCTCGTTCTCGCGAACAACAGCGATAGGAGTAACACAGATTCCGGCTCTGATCTTGACCTCCAGATAGTCCAGTGAGCTGATGGTGATACCGAGAAGTCGTGCAAAACCCAGTGCCTTCGCTCCGCCGCTCTCATGGTCAAGGGCCAGTGAGTAGGCGACGAGCTTTTTTCGTATGCCCGCCGCCTCTTCCGCTCTCGGCAGAAGTTCGCCGGCTTGTGGAGGCCATCGCATGGTGCTGACGCTAGGTAGCCACACCGCACGAATGGTGCGCAGAAAGTCAAAACTTTCTCCGGGAAGGGCAACGCCTTATTCAACGGCCACTACCCCCGCTCGTACCGCAGCAGCACGATTCCGTCGCCGACGGTCTTTGACTCGGCCAGCTCCAGGCGGTGCTTGGCCTCGCCTTCGGGGAAGAAGCGCTTGCCCTGGCCGAGGAGGACGGGGAAGACCATCAGGCGGAGCTCGTCGACAAGGTCGTTTTCGATCAGGGACTTGACGAGGGTGGCGCTGCCGGCGACGAGGATCACGCCGTCGACTTTGTCCTTGAGGGTGGCGACGGAGTCGGCGGGATCGCCGCTGAGGATGGTGGTGTTCTGCCAGTCGGCCCGCTCGAGGGTGGAGGAGACGACGAACTTCGGCATTCCGTTCATCTTCTCGGCGAAGCCGGCCTCGTCTTCCATCTGCGGCCAGGCGGCGGCGAAGCCTTCGTAGGTGACGCGGCCGAGCAGCTGGGCCTCGGCCTCCATCAGCTCCTCGAGCTTGAACTTGTCCCCCTCCTCACCCCGCTCGATCTCAAAAGTCCAGCTGCCGTGACGGTAGTCCTCGCCCCCGCCCGGCGCCTCGATCACACCATCCAGCGAGATGAACTCGGTTACGACGATCCTGCCCATGGTCTTCCTCCTTCGTTGCCGGACCCGGTCTTTCCGTGTCCTTCTACCTCACGACGAATGAAAGGGGGAGAAATCGACAGCGCTGGCGGCTTAACGATGCATGCCGCGACGAAAGCTCAGAAAAGGCCGAATGCTCTCCCTCGGCGATCCCGAATGGGAGCCGTTGCTCAATTTCGCACCCGACCACGTCATCGACTTCATGTGGATGTATGCGGTCGAGTTGACTGACGGGACGCGGCTGCAGGCCTACAAGCACTACTGGACGCGCGACTACCTCCACCTCGATGACGAAGGGCGGACCTTCGTCTATGCCGAGAAGGAGCGCTACGAGGAGGTCAACCCGCCCTGGCTACTGCGCCGGATCCTCCGAGGGGAGTTGGAGGAGCGCTATAGTGTCAGACAAAATGTTTGGCCAGATGAACCGATCATCCGCTTCGCTCGCTCGGCGACGAAGCACCGCATCTCGCGAGAGCGCTCCCTGTATGTCATCGAGCAGTGTGGGTTCCAGGTTGTCAAGCGCCGCCGGAGCGCAAACCTGTATGGCTCAGACAAGCACGTGCTGTTTCTCGGTGATGACCGTGAGGGGGTCGCGCTCGAGGTCTTGGCTGCTGAAAGCGAGGAAGAGGAATTCACCGTGATCCACGCGATGAATCTCAGGAACAAGTACCTGGGCCTGTACGAGGAAGCGAAGAAATGGCGAAAGTGAGAAAGGCCAAAGTGGTAGACGACAAGGATTTCGGCGTGATGCCCTCTGGCACGGTGATCACGGAGGAGCTCGCGGAACAGTGGGCCGAGGAATTCGAGCGGAATCCGCCTGATCCGTCTGAGCTCGAGCGCCGCTATGTCGGCCGTCCATCCCTGAGTGAGGCAGGCCGCTCGCCCCGCGTTAGCTTCCGAGTCCCGATGGACGTCTACAAAGCGGCCTGGAAACGCGCCGACGACGAGGGACGGTCGCTCAGCAAACTTGCCCGCGAGGCGTTGGAGCGCTACCTGGATTCGTAGCGGCTGCGCCGGATCGGCGGTACGGTTCGTTTATGGAGAGGGACGCGGCGCTGGAAGCTGTGTTCATGCCGGTGCGGCCGGCGAGTACGTTCGAGGAGACGGTGGAGCGCCTGGGGAGCGCGATCCGGCTCGGGCTGCTGGCGCCGGGGAGCAAGCTGCCGCCGGAGCGGGAGCTGGCGCACCGGTTGCGGATCTCGCGCTCGACTTTGCGGCAGGCGCTGACGGCGCTGGTGCAGAGCGGGCACCTGATCTCGCAGCGGGGGCGGACGGGCGGCACCTTCGTCGCCGAGCAGCCGCCGCTGAGCGACGGGGCGGAGGAGCCGCTCGGGCAGGGGGCCTGGGAGGTGCTCGACTTCCGGGTGGCGATCGAGTCGGGGGCGGCGATGCTTGCGGCCGAGCGCGGGAGCGAGGCGCAGTTCGACCGGCTCGACGAGCTGGTGGGGAAGATGGACGACGCGCTGGAGGACTTCGAGGAGTACCGCCGCGCCGACGTCCGCTTCCACATCGCGATCGCCGAGACGGCGCAGTCGCCGCGGCTGCTGAGCGCGATGACCGACGTGCAGGCGCAGATGAGCGACCTGATCGCGCTGATCGCCCACCCGCCGGAGGTCCTCACCCGCTCCAACGAGCAGCACGGCCGCCTGGTCAAGGCGCTGCGCAAGGGCGACGCGGCGGCGGCGCTGCGGCAGATGCGCGAGCACACCGAAGGGACCGAGCACATCCTCGC
>JBQCEW010000133.1:0-13741 GCA_051959815.1 Solirubrobacterales bacterium | reverse complement strand
CCCACCCTCCCCCGCACACGCCTTTCCCTTTAGGGGGTCTCCGGGGAGATATTGGGGTGCCGGTTTAGGGGTTGCCTCGATGGCAGGGGCGTCGCCAGCGCGGAAGCTGGCGGCATGGACCGGAAGACCACGATCACGCTCGAGCTGCTGATGAACGGCGACGGCGTCAGCGGCAGCGCTCTTGGCGCCGACGGTGGCGCGCGCGAGTTCAGCGGGCGGCTCGGCCTGATGCACACGATCGACGAGCTGCTCGCCGCGGCGAGCACGACCAAGGAGGAGACGATGAACCCCTTTGACACTCTGGAGACCCCTGCCGCCACCGACCTGCGGCGGCTGATCGGCGGCCCGGTAATGGGTCCCGGCGACGAGGGCTACGACGCCGCCCGCGGCGTCTTCAACCTCACCGTCGACCAACGGCCGGCGCTGATCGCCGAACCCGGCAGCCGCGAGGAGGTCGCCGCGGTGGTTCGCTTCGCCGCTGCCAACGGGCTGCGGGTGGCGCCGCAGCGCACCGGCCACAACGCCGGCCCGCTCGGCTCGCTGGAGCGGTCGGTGCTGCTGAAGACCAACCGGCTGAACCGCGTCAGCATCGACACCGCCAACCGCTGCGCCCGGGTCGGCGCCGGCGCCCGCTGGGAAGACGTGGTTCCGCAGGCCTCCGAGCTCGGGCTGGCCGCCCTGCACGGCTCGACTCCCGACGTCAGCGTCGCCGGCTACAGCCTCGGCGGCGGCATGGGCTGGTACGCGCGCAAGCACGGACTCGCTGCCAACAGCGTCACCGCGATCGAGGTGGTGACCGCCGACGGCGAGATCCGCACCGCCAGCGCCGAGAGCGAACCCGATTTGTTCTGGGCACTGCGCGGCGGCGGCGGCAACTTCGGCGTCGTCACCGCCCTGGAGTTCGACCTCTACCCGATCTCAGAGGTCTACGCCGGCGCCTTCTTCTTCCCCTTCGAGCGGGCCGAGGAGGTGCTGAAGGCGTGGCTGGCCTGGACGGCGGACGTGCCCGAGGAGGTCACCTCGGTCGGGCGGATGCTGCAGTTCCCGCCGCTGGAGGTGGTGCCGGAGCCGGTGCGCGGCAAATCGTTCGCGGTGGTCGAGGCGGTCTTCCTCGGCAGCGCGGCCGAAGGCGCCGAGCTGACCGAGCCGCTGCGGGCGCTCGGCCCGGCGATGGACACCTTCGCGACGGTGCCGCCGGTCGGAATCGCCGACCTGCATATGGACCCGCGCGAGCCGGTCCCGGGCGCCACCGACCACAGCCTGCTCGGCGAGCTGCCGGAGCGGGCGATCGAGGAGCTAGTGATCGCCGTTGGCCCGGAATCGGGTTCGACGCTGGTCTCGGTCGAGCTGCGCCACACCGGCGGCGCCCTCGCCCGTGCCGCGGAGGGCAGCGGCGCCGTCGCCACCCTGCCCGGCAGCTTTGCCAGCTTCGCGGTCGGGATCGCCGCCCCGGAGATCGCAGCGAAGACCGAGGCCGACCTGGCCCGCTTCGCGGCGGCGACCCGCCCCTACGAGGCCGGTCACTACCTCAACTTCGTCGAGCACACCACCCCGGCGGAGTCCTTCTTCCCGCCCGCCGTGGCCGAGCGGCTGCAGGCGGTGCGGGACGCCTACGACCCGGAGCGCCTGCTCCAGGCACACCACGAGATCGGGGCCGGCCGCTGAGCCGGTCCCACAACCGGAAGGGAGAGAAACGAGATGAGGACGAAGGACAAGGCGATCGCGCTGGCGCTGGCGCTCTGCGCGCTGGCCGCCACCGCGGCGGCGCTCTCAGCGCCGGCCGGAGCGGATACCTACGGCAACGGCTTCTCGGCTGCCCGCTTCAAGGTGGAAATCAAGGGCACCCAGGACATGATTCAGCACTACACCCGCGAAGCCGAAAACGAATGCGACGTCAGCGACCACTCGATCGGCAAAGAGCGCGTCACCTTCCACACCACCAAACCGATCTACATCACCGCGACCCACATGCCGGGCGAATTCAACCCGCAGCTTTTCGGTGGGCCACAGCTCGGAATCCCCACGGTCGCCAAGGTGCAGCGCAGCTTCACCCCGGTGATCGGCCAGCCACCCGAGAGCTGCGCGGTGGCCATCGGCGGCGGTGGGGAACCGGTCAAACCCGACTGCGGCACGAAAACGATCAAGCCCTGGCGGCTCAACCTCCAGGACGCGCGGGAAAAAAAGAATGCCCTGCTGCTGAGCGGCAACGGCGACCAGGACCCCTTCGTGGACTGCCCCGGCGCCAGCACGATGGGCTTCCCCTGGCTGCTGGTCGAATAGTCCGGCCACAGGGGCGACTACATCTACGCGGAGCTCTCACAGGACGAGCTGTTCCACCCGCAGTTCCGCAAGTGGATCTCGATCGCCGACGGGACCGCGAAAAACAGCGGCAGCGGCTACTGGATCAAGACCCACGTGCACTGGGAGGTCTCCTTCACGCGGTTGAAGAACGCCGTCCCAGGCGCCTGATCGGTGTCCGTTTGCTGACCCGCTCGCCCTTGCCTTCACGGATAGGGTGGGCGGGTCAGCGACTTTCGGAGGGAGGGACCCGATGACCGACTTCAGCGGGCTGGCGATCGCCGGCCGCCTTGCAACCCCGAATGACCCGGACTGGGACCAGGCGCGAGCGGCCTGGAACCTGGCCGCCGACCAGCGCCCGGAGGCCGTCGCCTTTATCGAGAGCGCCGACGACGCGGTGCAGGTCGTGCGCTTTGCGGCCGAGAACGACCTGCGGGTGAGCGCCCAGGGCAGCGGCCACGGCGCCCTCTCGCTGCGCTCGCTGGAGGGCACGATCCTGGTCAAGACCGAGCGGATGCGCGGGATCGAGGTCGACGCCGAGGCGCAAACGGCGCGGGTCGAAGCGGGCGTGCTCTCGCTGGAGCTGGCCGAAGCGGCGGCGACGAAGGGACTGAGCTCGCTGCCGGGCACCTCTCCCGACGTTTGCGTCACCGGCTTCACGCTAGGCGGCGGCCTGAGCTGGCTCGGGCGGCGCTACGGCTTCGCCTGCAACCGGGTGCGGGCGGTCGAGCTGGTCACCGCCGACGGCGAGGCACGCACCGTCGATGCCGAGAACGAGCCCGACCTCTTCTGGGCGCTGCGCGGGGGCGGCGGCGACTATGGCGTGGTCACCGCGCTGCACGTCAACCTGGTGCCGATCGCCGACATCTACGCGGGGGCGCTGCTGTTTCCGGCCGAGGTCGGAGCCGAGGGCGTTCGCGCCTATCGCGAATGGGCGGCAGGGGTGTCCGATGACGTGACCTCTGTCGTTCGCTTCCTGCGCCCGCCCGACGTCCCCGACGTGCCCGAGTTCCTGCGCGGCAAAGCGCTGCTGACGATCGACGGGGCCTGCATCGGCGACCAGGCGAAGGGCGAAGCCGCCTTCGCGGCGCTGCGCGAGATCGGCGAGCCGATCCTCGACACCTTCGGCCAGGTCCCCGCTCCCGCCCTCTGCAAAATCCACATGGACCCCGAGCACCCGGTGCCGGGACTGGGCCACCACCGCGTCCTGCGCGAGCTCTCCGACGAGGCGATCGACGCCTTCGTCGGCGTCGCCGGAGCCGATTCGGGCTCGCCCCTGCTGCTGACCGAGATCCGTCACCTCGGCGGCGCCCTCGGCCGGCCCGACCCGAACGGCGGCGCCCTCTCCCACCTCGACGCCGCCTGGGTGATGTTCGGCGTCGGCATGGTGATGAGCCCGCAGATGGGCGAAGCCGTGGAGGCTGGCCTCGACCGCATGCACGAGGCGATGGAGCCCTGGGTGGCCGATGGCGGCTACTTCAACTTCGCCGATCGCCCCTGCGACACCGACGCGATCCTCCCTCCCGACGTCTGCGCCCGCCTCGCCGAGGTCAAGCGCAAGTGGGACCCCGACTGCCGCCTGGTCGGCAACCACGCCGTCTCGCTTGACGCGGCGGTATGAGCCAAAAATCCGGCTGAAACTCCAGATAGTGGTATCTTTTACCCACTATGGCTTACGTCGTAGCGACCAAGCCGGGTCGTTTCGAGGTGCGAGAGTCGGTCAGCACCCCTAAGGGTCCGCGCAGCCGCACGCTTGCCAGCTTCCGTGAGATGACTATCGAGACCGTCGACCGGGTCCAGGCGAACTCCGAGAAGCCACCAACGGCCGCGGAGCTGACCCGCTTAGCACTGCGAGCGGGAGCCCCGGTTCGCGGCTCAGAGCTCGATGAGGCAGCCAGTGAGACGCTGCGCCGGATCGCCAGTGGCGAGCAGCCCGACCCGAAGCTGCGCCGCCTATTGCTCGACGCCCTTTCCAGCCAGAGCGGGACCGAGCAACCGCCCGAATCAAATGGTCTCGTTTCCGACGCTGCCCGAGCGGCAAGTCAGTGGATCGGCGTCGGCGCCGAGGACCGAGGTAACGCCCTGCGTGAACTGCTCGAATTGGCCGATGCGCTGCCGATCAGGCTCCGTCCCCACGAGATCGGCTTCCCCCACCTGAGATCGACTTAGCGGTGAAATCTCCCTCGCTGCCCGACAAGGTGACGGCGATTCATCACGCCCTGGAGGACGCCAAGATCCCCCATGCGATCGGCGGCGCTCTCGCCCTCGCCTACTACGCGGAGCCGCGGGCGACCATCGACGTCGACATCAACGTCTTCGTACCGACGGAGCGTTGGCCCGAGATCTGCGAAGCCCTCGCTCCCTTAGGAGTCGAGGTCGAGGTCGAGGTCGAGGACCTGAACAGGGACGGACAGGTGCGCCTCTGGTGGGATCGCAACCCAATCGATCTCTTCTTCTCCTACGACCCCTTCCACGACGAGATGCGCAAAAGCGCCCGAAAGGTGCCTTTTGCCGAGGAGACGATTCCGATCCTCTCCCCCGAGCATCTCGCCGTCTGCAAGGCGATGTTCGACCGCCCGAAGGACTGGATCGACATCGAACAGATCCTTGTCGCTACCGATCCACTCGACCTGCAGGAAATAGAAAGCTGGCTGGAGCGGATGGTCGGAAACGAAGATCCGCGGATGAAAAAACTGGGCGAGGTGAAAGCCGCCCTCTCGCTCGACTAACCCGCCGCCGCCTCGTCTGCAACGACGATCGCGTTGTCGTTGCGGACGCGGCCGGCGGGGATGGATTCGTCGCCGGCGAGAAGCTTCTGGAGGGGCTCCACCTTGTCGGGGCCGGTGACGAGCCAAACGATGCGGCGGGCTTCGTTGAGGGCGGGAAAGGTGAGGGTCATGCGACGATGGTCCTGGTAGGAGGTCTCGGTCATCGCGACGCGGCGGTCGGTGACGTCGAGGACGGGGTCGCCGGGCACCAGGGAGGCGGTGTGGCCGTCGGGACCTAGGCCGAGGTGGACCAAGTCCAAGCGGTCGGGCAATCCGGCTTCGTATTCGCGCGCGGCGCCGTCGAGGTCGCGCTGGGTGACCGGCATCGGCCGCAGTGTCGACTGGTGGTCCATCGAGAGCCCGAGCACCATGTGGGTGAGGTTGCGCGCCTCGTCGCCGGGAGCGGCGACGCGCTCGTCGACCTGGAAGAGCTCGGTCCTGTCCCAGGGCATCCCCTCCAGCTCGCCGAGGATCGCCAGCATCGCCCAGGGGGAGCGGCCGCCGCTCATCGCGAAGGCGAAGCGGCCGCGCTCGTCCGCGGCCTCGGCACCGGCGGCGGCGATCAGCTCCGCCGCCCGCCGCGAGGCGGCCCGCTCGTCCCCGGCTACCTCGAGCTCTATCGCCATGCTCAGCTCGCCTTCTCGTCGTGGCCGCCGAACTGCTTGCGCATCGCCGACAGCACTTTGTCGCCGAAGTCGCCCAGCCCGCGCGAGTAGAAGCGCTCGTGCAGCGCCGTCGTCAGGACCGGCGTCGGCACCCCCTCGTCGATCGCCGCGATCGCCGTCCAGCGGCCCTCGCCGGAGTCGGAGACGCGGCCGGCGAAGTCGGAGAGGTCCGGCGATTCCTGCAGCGCCGCGGCGGTCAGGTCGAGCAGCCAGGAGCCGATCACGCTGCCGCGCCGCCAGACCTCCGCCACCTCGGGCAGGTCGAGGTCGTACTGGTAGTACTCGGGATGGTCGAGCGGCGCCGTCTCGGCGTCGGCCTCGCGCTTGACCTTGCCGGCGTTGGCGTTCTTGAGGATGTTCAGGCCCTCGGCGTAGGCGGCCATGACGCCGTACTCGATCCCGTTGTGGACCATCTTCACGAAGTGCCCCGCGCCGTTCGGGCCACAGTGGAGATAGCCCTGCTCGGAGGGCGAGGGGTCGCCGTCGCGCCCCGGCGTTCGCTCCGCCGCCTCCACCCCCGGGGCCAGGCTGGCGAAGATCGGGTCCAGGCGCTCCACGGCGCGGTCCGGCCCGCCGATCATCAGGCAGTAGCCGCGCTCCAACCCGAAGACCCCGCCGCTGGTGCCGCAATCGACATAGTCGATCCCCTGCTCGCCGACTTTTTCGGCGCGGCGGATGTCGTCGCGGTAGTAAGAGTTGCCGCCGTCGACGATCGCGTCACCGGACTCCAGCACCGCGGCGACGGCGTCGACCGTCTGCTCGGTGATCTCGCCGGCCGGAACCATGATCCAGACCGAGCGCGGCGCGCTCAGCTTCGAAGCCATCTCCTCCAGCGAGGAAGCGCCGTCGGCCCCCTCCCCTTCAAGCTGCGAGACCGCATCGGGGTTGACGTCGTAGGCGACGATCTTGTGGCCGTCGCGCATCAGGCGCCGGGCCATGTTGGCTCCCATTCGGCCTAGGCCGACGATTCCAAGTTGCATGAGACCTCCGCGGTAGGGGTGGGCGGCGCTAGTGAGCATCGTACTTTCAGCGAGTCCGCGTCAGGCGTCGCATACCGACGCTTCTCGCGGACTCGGCACAAGGAGCGGATAGCCTGCGCGAATGAGCGACGCGGCCGACGTGCTGGCGATCTTCGGGATCAGCGGCGACCTGGCGAAGAAAATGACCTTCCGGGCGCTCTACCGGTTGGAGGAGCGCGGCAAGCTCGACTGCCCGATCGTCGGCGTCGCGATCGACGACTGGGACGACGAGAAACTGCGCGAGCACGCGCACGAAGCGGTCTCGGCCACCGTCGGCCAGCCCGACGAGGACGTCTTCGACCGCCTCGCCGCCCGCCTCTCCTACGTCCAGGGCGACTACGGCGACGCCGAGACCTTCGCGCGCGTCGGCAAGGCACTCGGCGATGCCAAGCGGCCGGTCTTCTACCTGGAGATCCCGCCGTCGCTGTTCGCCACCGTTGTCCAGGGCCTGGGCAAGGCCGGCCTGACCGAGAACGCGCACGTCGTGATCGAGAAGCCGTTCGGGCACGACCTCGAATCGGCCCGCAAGCTCAACGACGAACTCGCCGAGGTCCTGCGCGAGGAGCAGATCCTCCGCATCGACCATTACCTCGGCAAGGAGCCGGTGATGGACATCACCTACCTGCGCTTCGCCAACGCGCTGCTGGAGCCGGTCTGGAACCGCGAGCACGTTTCCTACGTGCAGATGACGATCGCCGAGGACTTCGGGGTCGCCGACCGCGGCCGCTTCTACGACGCGGTCGGGGCGATGCGGGACGTGATCCAGAACCACGCCCTTCAGGTGCTGGGGATCGTCGGCATGGAGCCGCCGACCGGCAACCACCCCGACAGCGTCCGCGACAAGAAGCTGGAGTTCTTCAAGGCGGTCTGTGCGGCGGATCCGAAGCGCTACGTGCGCGGCCAGTACGAGGGCTACCTCGACGTCAAGGACGTGGCGCCCGACTCGACCATGGAGACCTTCGCCGCGGTCCAGCTCGAGGTCGATAACTGGCGCTGGGCCGGCGTCCCCTTCTTCATCCGCGCCGGCAAGTGCCTGCCGGTGAAGGCAACCGAGGTGACGGTCTTTTTCAAGCGGCCGCCGCGGCTGGGGATCGGCCACGGCAAGACGCCGGAACCGAACCAGATGACGATCCGGATCGAGCCGAAGGCCGGCGCGCGCATCCGCCTCTACGCGAAGAAAGCCGCCGAAGAGACCTTCCAGCCAGCCGATCTCGAGGTCCTGTTCGAGAAGGTGCCGGGCGAGGACCCGGAGCCCTACGAGCGCCTGCTCGGCGACGCGATCGCCGGCGAGCACCAGCTCTTCACCCGCCAGGACTCGATCGAAGAGACCTGGCGCGTGGTCCAGCCCCTGCTCGACGAACCGGGCCCGGTTCACCGCTACGAGCAGGGAACTTGGGGTCCGAAGCAGGCCGCTGATCTGCTCCGCGGGACCGGACAATGGTCACAGCCGTGGCTTCCGTCCGACTGATTCCCTAGCGGCGTGCTAGGTTTTCGGGGCTCCTAATTAGGGCGACCTAATCAGCCCTCCGGCAGCAGAGGAGAAGCACCCCGAATGATCCCCACTTTCGTCATCACCCTGCGAGAGGGCGTAGAGGCCTCGCTGATCATCGGCATCATCGCCGCCTTCCTGGTCAAGGAGGGGCGGCAAGACGCGATGCGGCAGATGTGGCTGGGGATCGGGGTCGCGGTCGCGCTCTGCGCGAGCGTCGCCGTCGCTCTTCGGCTGATCGGCCAGGAGCTGCCGGACAAGGGGCAGGAGGGCCTGGAGACGGTGGTCGGCCTGATCGCCGTCAGCGCCGTCACCTACATGATCGTCTGGATGCGGCGCCACGCCCGCGGCATCAAAGCCCAGCTACAGGGCGAGGCCGCCTCGGCGCTAGCGACCGGCTCGACGATGGCCCTGGTCGCGATGGCCTTCCTCGCGGTCCTGCGCGAGGGCTTCGAGACCTCGGTCTTCCTCCTCGCCGCCTTCAACGACGCCACCGACACCACTGCTGCCGGAACCGGAGCCGTCCTTGGACTCCTCGCCGCCGTGGCGATCGGCCTCGGGCTCTACCGCGGCGGCGTCCGCATCAACCTCACTCGCTTCTTCCGCTTCACCGGCCTCGTCCTCGTCTTCGTCGCCGCCGGGCTGCTGGCGACCGCCGCCCACACCGCGCATGAGGCCGGCTGGATCAACGGCCTGCAGGGCCAGGCGATCGACCCAAGCTGGCTGGTCCAACCGGGCACCGTCTCCGGCTCCCTGCTGACCGGGATGCTGGGCCTACAGCCGAGCCCGACCGTGATCGAGGTCGCCGTCTACCTCGCCTACGCGATCCCGATGGTGCTCTACGTGCTCTGGCCGCAGGGGATGCGCATTCGCCCGCGCCGCGACCGGGTCCGCGCCGGCGGCCGCATTGGCACCGCCGAGACCGCCGCTTAGCGCGCCTCGCTCCGCTCGCCACCTCGGCATCGCCGCAAGAAGCGCTCCGGTCATTTGTTCCGCATACCGGCGCAAATGACCGGAGCGCCTCGCTATTCCGACTAAATCCATCGGTCTTTGTTAGGGTGCCCTAATTCTCGTCCAGAAGAACTTGAAAGGAAGCACCTCGAACATGAACCCCAAGCACCTCCTCACCGCCGCTGGCCTCGTTCTGGCGCTCGGTTTCTCCACCGCCCTCAGCGCCTGCGGCTCGAGCGGCGACGCGCCCACGAACGCGAAGAAGATCGCCTTCAAGCTGACCGACGAAGGCTGCGAGCCGCGCGACGCGACGGCGCCCGCCGGCCCGATCGTCTTCGAAATCGAAAACGCCGGCACCTCGAAGGTGACCGAGATGGAGATCATGGACGGCGAAGAAGTCCTCGGCGAGGAGGAGAACATCACCGATGGGCTCGACGGCAGCTTCTCGGCGACCCTCGAGGCGGGCAAGTACACGATTTATTGCCCGGGGGGGTCGGACGAGCGGGGGACGTTGACCGTCACCGGGGCCAAGAACGTTGAAGGGGCGACCGAAGGCGAGGAGGATCGGGACGAGGGACGGTAGGTGCTCCGGCCGGCGGGTCCTGTCACGGCAGGGGCGTTCCGGCCGGCGGGTCCTGTCGCCGCAGGGGACCCACCCCCTCCTGAACTACCAGGAGGGGGTCCCCCCTACGACGCCACCCGCCGGAGAAGGGCCTAGTGTGGCCGGTCCGATGATCGCTGCCGCGGAAAGGGCTGACCAGTTGTTAGCTGAGCTTGGGTACCGGGCTTGGCGGCCGGGGCAGAAGGACGCAGTCGTCGCAGCTCTCGAAGGGCGTGACTCGCTGATCGTGATGCCTACTGGTGGGGGGAAGAGTCTCTGTTACCAGTTGCCAGGGCTGGCGAGTGAGGAGCTGACGATCGTGGTTAGTCCGTTGATCGCTTTGATGCGGGATCAGTGGGGGAAGCTGACCGCGCAGGGGCATCGGGTGGCGATGATCGCCTCGGGGATGGAGGACTGGGAGGTCTCCGAGGCGCTTGAGATGGTGCGCGGCGAGGCGCGAATCGTCTACTGCGCTCCCGAGCGATTCGGGTCTAGCGTCTTCCTTGAAGCGCTGGCACGGCGGAAGATCGATCTGGTCGCTGTGGATGAGGCGCACTGCGTCTCGGAGTGGGGACACGACTTCCGGCCCGACTACCTGCGACTGCCTGAGGTCGTGCAGCGGCTGGGGCGGCCGACGGTGATGGCCTGCACGGCGACGGCGACCGTGCCGGTGGCGCGGGAGATCGCCTCGCGCTTCGGGATGCGGGACCCGCTGCAGGTCCGCTCCGGCTTCGACCGTCCGAACCTCTCCTTCGACGTCGTCGCGCTCGAGGGCAAGGGCTCGAAGGCACGGCGGCAGGCGCTGCTGGAGGCGGGACTGCGCGACCCGGCCAACCGGCCGGCGATCGTCTACTGCGGCACCCGCCGCGAAACCGAAGCGGTGGCGGCGGACCTGCGCGACGGCGGCATCGCCGCGGTCGCCTACCACGCCGGCCTCGAACCCGACCACCGCACCGCGATCCAGGAGCGCTTCATGGCCACCGACACCGGTGTCATCTGCGCGACCAACGCCTTCGGGATGGGCGTCGACAAGCCCGACGTGCGCTCGGTCTGGCATGTGACGATCCCGACCAGCGTCGAGGCCTACTACCAGGAGGCGGGCCGCGCCGGGCGCGACGGCCTCCCCGCCCGCGCCACGATGCTGGCGCTGAAAGCCGACCTCGGCCGCCTCGTCCGCTTCAACGAACAGCGCGCCGGCGACCCCGAGCTGGCAATCGCCCGCGAGCGGGGCTGGCGCGCATACCACGCGATCAAAGCCTTCATCTACGGCACCGACTGCCGCCGCCGTGCCCTCCTCGACCACTTCAGCGACCGCACTGCCGGCGCCCCCCTGGAGCGCTGCTGCGACGTCTGCGACCTGCTCGACTGGCTGCCCGACCCGGAGACGATCGCCGTCTCCAAGCCTCGCAAGAGCACCAGAGCAGCCGCGCCCGCCCCCGAGCTCTCCCCCGCCGACGCCCCGTTGTTCGAGGCGCTGAAAGCCTGGCGCCTACAGGCAGCCGAGGGCAAGCCGGCCTACACCGTCGCCCACAACAAGACCCTCACCGCCATCGCCGCCACCCGCCCCGGCAACGAGGACTCGCTCCTCGCGATCAGCGGCATCGGCCCCAGCTTCGTCGAAAAGCACGCGCCGGAAGTACTGGCGCTGATCGCCGAGCACGCAGCGCTGCCCGAAGCCGCCTAGCCGTAGTCGGGAGAAATCAAGACGCCCTACTTCTTCTTGCCCTTGCAAGAGGTCTTGATCACCGGCCGCAGCGTCCGACCCATCCCGTTGTGCCCGGTGAACACGGCCTTGGCACGGTGCTTCTTGCGGCAGAGGTCCGTGGAGTTGACCAGCAACCCCTTCTTCCCCCCCTGCATTTCCAGGACGAACTTCGACACCGGTGCGTCCGGCACCGCTTCGAAGGTGTTGCGGATGCGAGCGGTCTTCTTGTCGGTGTCGATCCTGCCGACGACGTCGATTGCGACCTGCCTGTTGCGCAGGGTCGCAACCAGGTCCGGCAGGGGATGGTCTGAAGAGCGCAGGAAGACCGGGCCTTCGAGCGGTTCCGAGAGCAGCGGCGTGATCGCCCGCGCCCGTCCATAGATCGAGCCCTTGGGACAAGCTTCGCCAGGGGTCGCCCCCTGAGCGAACTGCACGCGGGTGCAGATCGTCCGGATATGGCTCTGTTCGAGGAAGACCGAGTGCGGCAGGGTGACCTGGGCGCGGGCGATGTTTGCGTTGTATCCGGCGGGAAAGGTGAGCACGGCGCGGAGCCTCGGCAGCTGCGTCCGCTTCGTGCCGCCCTTCAGCCCCAGCGAGAGCTGTGGGCCGAAGGCGAGACTGGCGCAATCGGCGGCCTGGAAGCGGGAGCTGACCGTGGCGTGTTGGTTGTCGGCCTCGATGCTGGGGTCGGCGCCTGCGCCTTCGACGCCACTGAGGATTGCCATCGGATTGCAGGAGGTCGGGTTGCGGACGAATTCCTGGCGATCGACGAACACCCTGATGTCACGGGCGTGAACCGGGATTCCCTTGATGATGCTGGGGATCGGATCCGAGGCGGAGGGTTGCAGCGAGACCACGGCGGTGTCAGGGTCGATCTTGAGTCCCTCTCGGATGACGACGGTGCCGAGGTCGAAGGGGCCGACCTTCGCAGCGGTTATCGCAACAATCGAGAGCTGGGCGCCTTTGAAGGGGCCGGCGAGGTAGAGCGTGCCGGGCACGTAGGAGAGCGCCGGGCCGACACCGGCACCGACCAGGAGACGGCCGATCCGCGAAGCGGCCGGGCAGCTCGGCGAGCTCAGCTCCTGCGCTCCCGTCTTCGACCGCGCCGCTTCGATCGCCGCGTCCGGGCAGTAGGGGATGCCGGCGACCTTGCCGATCAGCCCCGGCGGCATCTGGACCGAGAAGCTGCGCAGTTCCTGTTCCGGATCGCCGCGGGTGAGGCGCAGGTCGAACTCGCTGTAGCGGGCGGCGGCGTTGCTGGCGGTGCCGGCGAGGAAGCCAGGGGCGAGCGGCGGGGTCCCCGCGGGGCAGGCGCCCCCGCCGGAGCCGGCGGTGATTTCGAACATCGAAGTGGTCGTCAGGGTGGGGCCGCCCGACCACGGGGTCAGCTTGGCGACCGCGTCATAGCTGCCGCACTGTGGCGGCGAGGCCAGGGGAGACCGGCTGCCTTCGCGGAAGTGGACCCGGAAGTGGGAGAAGGGAAGCTGCGGGAGTTCGTCGGCGAGGGCGGTGAGCTGGCCGGTTGCGGGGTCGGGGACGACCTTCAAGGGCTGTTTGATCGCGATCCCCAGCGCTGAGTTCTTGATCACCATGTAGACGGCGAGCAACGTGCCGAACGGGTTGTCGTAGGGCGTCGCGGCGTAGAGCGAGCCGGAGAGTTCCTGCTCGAGCAGCGGCGTTTGCACCTGGACCGTGCCGATCTTCGAAGCGCTCGGACAACCTTCCCCAGGTGGCGAGCCTGCCGTTTCGGCTTCGAGCTGGGCTTCGGAGCAGCCGGTGAGACCTTCGGCAATCGAGGGGTTGGTGGTGAAGCCCTTCGGCAACGTCACTTCGGCACGCCGGATCTGCGACTGCGCGGTGCCTTCGGGGTCGAGCAGGCCTTCGTCCTGTACGTCGAGCCCTACGTCGATCCCGGTCGGCGAAGATGCGGTGGTGGTGGTCGGCCGCGCCGTGATCGCTGGCGTGAACCGAAGGCTTGCGCAGCCGCTCACCCCGAGCGGATCAGGGGGGGTCAGTTCGTCGTGGGTAAACACCGAACCGGCATCGAGGGCGCCTTCCCACGATTCGGCCAGATAGCTCGTGGAGAGCGGGCCGGTGCAGGCGGTGGGCAGGGTGAGGAAGGCACGGGAGGGGATCCCCGCGGGACAGTTGCCGCGGGTTTCGACGTCGGTGCCCGGGGCGATGGTTCCACCGCCCGCCACGGCGATGCAGTTCCCCCGGATCGGGTCGTGGCTCGGGTCGGAAG
>JBQCEW010000132.1:0-5975 GCA_051959815.1 Solirubrobacterales bacterium | reverse complement strand
CATCCCCGCCGCCAACCTGCGCGGCTACTCGCGCTTCATCGTCGACTGCGGCGGTGACATCCGGATCGGCGGCGCCGACGCCCTCGTCCATCCCTACGAGGTCTTCGTCGAACACCCGATCACGGGCGACCGCGCCCACGTCCTGCGGCTCGGCTCCGGCGGCGTTGCCACCTCGGGGATCAACGTGAGGATCTGGCGCGACGAGCAGGGCCGCTACGCGCACCACCTGCTCGACCCCGCGGCCGGGGAGCCGGCCTGGACCGGTCTGGTCGGCGCGACCGCCCTCGGCGACACCGCCCTGGAAGCGGAGACGCTCTCCAAGGCGGTGCTGCTCTCGGGGCCGGAGCGGGGGGGCGAGCTGCTCGCCGAGCGCGGTGGCCTGCTGGTCCACGACAACGGGCGCGTCGAGCTGGTCGGCCCGCTGACCGTGGCGCCGCGCGCGCGGCTGCCGAGGGCGTCGCGATGACCGCCGCCGTCCCGCCTCCTCCAGGTAAAGCCTTGGCAAAATCTCACCTGGCTTCAGGGAGGCTTTAGGGGCCTGGCGAATCCTCGATTCATGACCACTCCGCGCCCACGCGCAGTCGTCATCGGTTCGTTGTCTCTGTTCGCCGCCCTCTTCGCCCTGATCACCTTTCAGCTCAGCGCCAACACGACCAGCGCGAGCGCCGGGCACAAGAAGGCGACGGCGAAGGCACGGCCGGCGCCGGCTGAAGCGAAGACCGATGCAGTCGAAGAACCGGAAGAACCGGAAAGCGGCTACGCCGAAACCGAAGAACCGGCTGACTCGGAAACGGAAGAAGGATCGACTGAATACATGGAACCGGAAGCCGAATACGTAGAACCGGAACCGGAACCCGAAGTCGAATACGTCGAACCCGAAGTGGAAGAAATTCCCCCGGTCGTCACCTCCAGCTCGTGATCGCGTACGCCTCCATCTCTCACGTGCTCTCGAAGTACGGCTGGTGGATCGTCAGCCGGTCCTCGGGCATCGTCGCCTTCGTGTTGATCACGATCTCGGTCTTGATCGGCCTGACGATGGCTGGGAGGCCGGTTCGCGAGCCGCGGTTCACGAAGAGCATGCGGGCGGTCCACGAGCAGACGGCGCTGGCCGGTCTGATTGCGATCGCCGTCCATGGCCTCGCGATCCTCCTGGACCCCTGGCTGAAACCTGGGATCACCGGCGTCACCGTCCCCTTCGCCCTCAGCGTCCATACCTTTTGGACCGGGCTCGGGGTGATCGCCGGCTACCTGGCGATGCTGCTCGGCCTCAGCTTTTACCTGCGGCGCCAGATCGGCGCCCGCCTCTGGCGCAAAGCCCACCGGGCGACGATCGTCGTCTACGTACTGGGCCTCTTCCACGCCCTCGGCTCCGGCACCGACACCGGCTCGCTGATCTTCCTCTGCTTCGCCGCCGCGACGGCGGTGCCGATCGCGATCCTCTTCGTCTACCGGCTCGGAGCGGCCCGCCGCAGCAGCGAACGCCGCCACGCCGCCAGCCGCCACCGCGCCCGCGAGGCCGGCCGGTCCGCCTACGAGGGCGCCATCTACGACACGGTCTGAAAGATCGCCTGCGTGGGCGAGATCTTGCGGGGTCGGCGACCCGCAGGAGTCACCCTGTCCTCGCAGAAGGCAGCCACCCGAATGCGCAGATCGAAGAAGAACAACCGCGGCAACCCCGAGCCGCAGCGCCCCCGCGGGCGCCGCGCGCCGATCATCGAGCTGAACCAGGTGACCAAGGTCTACCCGGGCGGCCACATGGCGCTCGATCGGATCTCCCTGGGAATCGGCCGTGGCGAGTTCGTCTTCCTCGTCGGCCCGACCGGTTGCGGCAAGTCAACCCTGATCAAGATGCTGATCCGCGAGCTCACCGCCACCGAGGGCTCGGTGAAGATCGCCGGGCGGGACATCGGCAAGCTGCCGGAGAAGAAGATCCCGCAGCTTCGCCGCAACATCGGCACCGTCTTCCAGGACTTCAAGCTCCTGCCCAACCGCACCGTCTACGACAACGTTGCCTACGCGCTGCAGGTGATCGGCGCCAGCCGCGCTGAAATCCGCGAGCAGGTGCCGGCGACGCTGCGCCTGGTCGGCCTCTCGACCAAGCTCCACAGCTACCCCGACCAGCTCTCCGGCGGCGAGCAGCAGCGCGTCTCCGTCGCCCGCGCCTTCGTCAACCATCCGCCGCTGCTGCTGGCCGACGAGCCGAGCGGAAACCTCGACCCGGTCACCTCGATCGGGATCATGCAGCTGCTCTACCGGATCAACAAGACCGGCACGACCGTCGTCGTCGTCACCCACGACCGCGAGATGGTTGACAACATGCAGCGGCGCGTCGTCGAGCTCTACGAGGGCCGCGTCGTCCGCGACGAGGTCTCCGGCGGTTACACCGAGGAGTCGACGACCGAATTTGGCCTGCGGATGCGGGCCGGGATGGGCGTCGGCGCCGAGGGCGAGCCGCTCACCAACGGACACTCCGACCACGACACGCTGCGCTGATGGGTCGCGTCGTCTTCTTCTTCCAGGAGGCTCTGCGTGCGCTGAAGCGCAACGGCGCGCCGAGCCTGGCGGCGATCGTGACCACCGTCGTCACCGTCGTCCTGCTGGGGATGCTGATCCCGATCTTCCAGACCGCCCAGGGCAAGAGCGAAGAAGTCCGCGACCAGCTCAACGTCCAGTACGCGCTCTACGACGACGCGACCAAAGCCGAAATCGCCGCCACGAAGAAAAAGCTGGAAGGCATCCCGCACGTCGCCGAAGTCGCCTTCGTCAGCAAGCAAAAGGCGCTGGAAACGCTGAAAGGCGAACTGAAGGACAAGACGATCGTCGAAGAGCTGCACTCCAACCCGCTCCCCAACAGCTTCGAAGTCAAGGCCGACGACGCCTCTAACTTGCCCTCGATCCGCGAAGCGGTTTTCCCGCACGGGCCGCAGGGCGCGCCGATCTCCTCAATCATCAGCAACCCCTTCGATCGCCACCAGTCGGCGGCGAAGATCGAGCAGGTGACGAGCGCGCTGAAGATCGTCCTCACTGTGATCACGGCGCTGCTGGTCCTCGCCTCGCTGATGCTGGTCGGCAACACGATCCGGCTCTCGATCTACACCCGCCGCCGCGAGGTCGAGGTGATGCGCCTGGTCGGCGCCACCCGCTGGTTCATCCGTTGGCCGTTCATGATCGAGGGCGTGGTCGTCGGCTTCGCGGGCGGGCTCATAGCCATACTGATCCTGTGGCTCGGCAAGATCACGATCGTCGACCCCCTCAGCGGCTCGATCGGCGTCCTCGCGGCGCAGAACACCTCGACGCTGGGCTTCCCGACCCTGATCGCGATCCTCTTCGCCGCCTCGATCTTCGTCTCGACGATCGGCTCCGGCGTCACCCTGCGCCGCTTCCTCAAGGTCTGAGGCCTGCGTGAGCGGACGCGGGGCCGTGGCCTTCGCGGTTGCGCTGGTGGCGTTCCTCGCCGCCGGCCTGTGGCTGGGCGGACACCCGGGGAACCTGCCGGAACCGCTGCGCGAAATCTTCGTCGCCGAAACGGGCGGGCTGTCGGCTGAAGCGGCGGAAGCGATCGAAGACAGCTACTACCGCCCAGTCAGCGGTACCGAGCTGAGCAATGCCTCGCTGCAGGGGATGGTGAGGCAGTTACGCAAAAGCAGTAAGGAGGACCACTACTCCGAATACTTCTCCCCCGAAGCGCTGGAAAGCTTCAACCAACAGATCGAAGGGCGCTTCTCGGGGATCGGGCTGACGGTGACCGGGGTGAAAAAGGGCCTGCGGGTGACGCAGGTCTTCAAGCACTCGCCGGCGGACGAGGCGGGGATCGAAGCGGGCGACACGATCGTCTCGGTCGAAGGCGAATCGATCGCCGGCCAGAGCAGCGACGAAGCGACGAGGAAGATCAAAGGGCCGGAAGGGACGCAGGTGACGATCGGCGTCCGCGACGGCAAGAGCGGGAAGCTGCGGAAGCTGACGATCACCCGCGCCGAGGTTGAGCTGCCCAACGTCAGCGGCAGCGTCAAGGCCGTGAAAGGCCACAAGCTGGGCTACGTGCGCATGCTCCAGTTCAGCGAAGGCGTCCACACGCAGCTCGCGAAGGCGCTGGAAAAGGTGGAAAAGGAAGGGGCGGAAGGGATCGTCCTCGATCTGCGCGACAACCCTGGCGGGCTGCTCGACGAGGCGGTGCTCAGCGCCAGCCTCTTCCTGCCTGAAGACGAAGTCGTCGTCAGCACCAAATCCCGCACCCAGGGCGACAGCGTCCACAAGACGAGCGGCGGCCGGGTCACCTCGCTGCCGGTGGTCGTCCTGATCGACGGCGGCACCGCCTCGGCGGCGGAGATCCTCGGTGCGGCGCTGGCCGACGATGAGGGGGCGACCGTCGTCGGTACCCGCTCCTACGGCAAGGGCCTCTTCCAGGAGGAGCGCGACCTTGCCAACGGCGGCGCCCTGAAGCTCTCGATCGGCGAGTTCTTCACTCCCAAAGGGGTAAACCTGGCCAAGAGCCATGGCATCCACCCGGAAGTGAAAGTCGAGGACAACCCGGCGACGCCCGTCGATGAGGCCAAGCAGCGCGCGCTCGGCGTCCTCGCCGGCCAGGTCCGCTGATGCTGAGGGCGGCGCGTCGAACTCGTCGCCGTGAGCGACCGAGCCGCGAGCGACAGCGGCCGGCGCGGGAGGTGGTCGAGGAGCTGTTGCGGGAGGAGCTTGGTTTCCGCGGTTTTCGGCCAACGGTCGAGGGGGAAGCGCGGGAAGCGGCGAAGTGGGCGGAGCGCGAAAGCGGGCCGCGGCGGGACCTGACCGCGCTCGCCACCTTCACCGTCGATCCCGCCACCGCCCGCGACTTCGACGACGCCGTCTCAGCGCAGCGAGAGGGCGAGGGCGCCCGCGTCTGGATCCACATCGCCGACGTCGCCGCCCACGTCAAACCGAGTTCCCTGCTCGACCAGGAGGCGCGGCGGCGCGGGAACAGCACCTACGTCCCCGGCGCGGTGGAGCCGATGCTGCCGCACGCGCTCAGCTCCGAGGCCTGCAGTCTGGCGCCGGGGGTCGAGCGGCTGGCGGTGACGACCGAGGTCGAGCTTGGGCCTGGGATGGAACCGCTGCGGGCGCGCTTCTACCGCAGTCGCATCCGCTCCGACATCCGCCTCAACTACGACCAACTCGACGAGATCTTCGCCGGGCGCCGGCAGCCGCCGGCCGAGGTGGCCGAACCGCTCGCCGCCGCCCGCGAGGTCGCGGCCGGGCTTGGCGAGCACCGCGGCACCAGCAGCCTCGACGTCGAATCCTTCGAGCCGGAGTTCGAGTTCGACACGGAGGGGAACGTTGTCCGCGCCCACGGCGTCGCCCAGACCGAGGCGCATCGACTAATTGAGCGGCTGATGATCCTCAACAACGAGCAGGTGGCGCAGCTGCTGGAGCGCGAGCGGGTGCCGGCGGTCTACCGCGTCCACGCCCAGCCCGACGTGGCCCGGATCGAGCGGCTGCTCGAGCAGCTGGCGGCGCTGGGGGTGCCGACGCCGCCGCTGAAAGGAGGCTTGGCGCCGCGCGAGGCGGGGCAGATGGCGGCCGAGGCAAGCCGGCTGGTGCGCAAGGAGGCCGAACGACGCGGCCACGGCCGCGAGGCGTATACCTCGCTCGTGCTGCGATCCCTCAAACAGGCTTATTACAGCGAGCGCAACATCGGCCACGCCGGCCTCGGCTCACCGGCCTACTGCCACTTCACCTCGCCGATCCGGCGCTACTCCGACCTCGTCTGCCACCGGGCCCTGCTGGCGCTAATCGGCGAGGGTGAGGAGGCGCCGACGCTGGCCCAGGCGCGCGACGCCGCCGCAGATTGCTCGGCGCGGGAGCGCGAGTCGGCCCAGATCGAGCGCAGCGCCGACGACGTCTGCGCCGCCTACCTGCTCGAACGCGAGCTGGGCGAGCGCGGGCTCGACGCCGTCTTCGAGGGCGAGATCTCCGGCGTCATCCGCTCCGCCGCCTTCGTC
>JBQCEW010000131.1:0-2905 GCA_051959815.1 Solirubrobacterales bacterium | reverse complement strand
TCATGTCGGCCGCCCAGGCAAGCCCGTGCGGAACCGCGGGAACGAGCAGCGTGAAGCCGGCCGGAGACTGACCGGCGCGCCGCCGCATCGCTGCGATCAGGTCGGGTGAGTCAGCGGTCCTGTCGGCCACCACCAGGATCTTCTTCTTCGAGCGCATCGGAATCACTTTCTCCTTCCTTTTGCCAGGGGTACGGACGCAGCTTGCCCCCGGTTCGGCAAAGGAAGCGAAAAGTGGCCTAAAAGTCGCGTGAAAACTTCAACCTAAGAGGTTGACGAAGCTTTCTGTCTGAGGAAATGTATAAGCTGCATTTCGTGAGTGAGCTGAAGACAGCAGAGACTCGAGCCAGACGGGGCAACACTGCACTTTTCCTGTTGCCCCTTTCCATCTGCATCGCGGGGATCGTGCTGCTCGCCAAAGGGCTCTACCCGGTGAATCTGCCCCCGATGAAAGACCCCGACTTCATCGACACTGTCTTCGATAACCGCGCGGTCCTTTGGGCAGCGCGACTTCTCCTTGTCTCAGTCCTGGCCTTCGGCGGCTCCTTCATCGTGGTTTCGATCGTCATTCGCATGAAAAACGGCGAGTGGTTGAGGCGAGCAGGGCCGTTTGAGGTCTCAGAGACCGTGAACGAGATCGAGGGACGAATCGATTTCTGGCGCGCCACCGCTCGGGTGAGACAAGAGGAAGTCGTAGAGCTCACCGAGCGCCTGGAGGAATCAGATGAACTGATCCAGCAACTTAGAACTGCCTTCGCATCAGGATCTATCGTGGAAGGGAGAAGGGGGCACCCATGATTCATGAACAGCTCGACAAGGAAATCGAAAGAACCCTGAAACGGAATCGGGCGGCAATCCAAAGAGCCAAGGAACGCTCGCAGTGGTTCACGCGCGCCGCAGAACGCTCTGACGCAGCGTTGGATCGTGCACTCGAAAGGCTCCGGCAGAGCGTGCGCTAGCCGATTGCGACCATGCGCTCGATCGGGATCCGGGCGCGCTGGGCGATCTCCGGCGGCACGCTGACCTCGAACTTCATCTCCTGCAGGGAGTCGCGCAGCTTCGGCAGCGTGATCATCTTCATGTACTTGCAGAAGGCCATCCGGTTGGCCTCGATCAGGTTCGCCCGCGGCGCCGCCTGCTGCAGCGGGTAGAGCATCCCGTTCTCGGTGGCGACGATGAACTCGCCATCCGGATGTTCTTCGACGTGCCTCTGCATACCGGAGGTCGAGAGCATGTGGACGCCCTCCGGGTCGATGTCGCCGGCGGCGACGTACTCCATCGCCTGCGTCGAGCAGCCGCACTCGGGGTGGATCAGGAACTCGGCGTTCGGGTGTTCTTCGCGGGTGCGGGCGATGTCGAGCGGTTTGATCCCGGCATGGACGTGGCACTCGCCGTCCCAGATGTGGCGGACCACGTCGACCGCGTTGGAGGAGGTGACGCAGTAGTCGGTCTCCGCCTTCACCTCAGCCGAGGTGTTGACGTACATGATGACGAGGGCGCCGGGGTGTTCGGCCTTCCAGGCGCGCAACTGCTCGGCGGTGATCGAGTCGGCGAGCGAGCAGCCGGCGTCGAGGTCGGGGATCAGCACGGTCTTGTCAGGGGAGAGGATCGAGGCCGTCTCGGCCATGAAGTGGACGCCGCAGAAGGCGATCACGTCGGCGTCCGAGGAGGCCGCCTCGCGCGAGAGGCCGAGCGAGTCGCCGAGGTAGTCGGCCACGTCCTGGATCTCGGGCAGCTCGTAGTTGTGGGCGAGGATGACGGCGTTGCGCTGCTCCGCGAGCGCGCGAACTTCGTCGCTGATATCAGCGATCTGCTCCGGGCTCAGCTCGGGTCCGAAAGTAGGTTGGATCGTCGGGAGCTCCTGCATGAGCCCTTCCTTTCCTGATGTTCGCCGGCGGGACTGGGTCCGGACCGGTCGAATGAACGTCTCACAAGTCTAGATGATCGAAACGGGTATCTAGCCTTCCTGGAATGCCCGAGCTGCCCGAGGTCGAGATTGTCACCCGCCGCCTCGACGCGGCCCTGGCTGGAAGCGAGGTGGAGTCGGCGCTGGCGCCGGGGATGAACGTGATGAAGACGTTCGATCCGCCGCTGGAAGCGCTGGTCGGGCGCAAGCTGACGGGGGTGCGGCGCATCGGCAAGATGCCCGTCGTCGAGTTCGGCGATCTGGCCCTGCTGATCCACCTGATGTCGGCGGGGCGGCTGCGGGTCTCCGAGAAACGCGCCTCGCTGCGCGACAAATCCTCGCGGGTGCTGGTGCGGCTGCGCGACGGGCGCGAGCTGCGGCTGCGCGAGACGGGGACGAAGCAGCGCGCCTGGGCGAAGCTGCTGCCGACGAACGCGGTCGCCGCCGACGAGATGGTGGCGAGCCTCGGCCCCGAGGCCTGGCCTCCGCCTCCCCTCGACGAGTTCGCGGCGGCGATCGACAAGCCCCGCCACCTGCACCCGCTCCTGCGCCACCAGAAAGACATCGCCGGCATCGGCCGCTCCTGGGTAGACGAGATCCTCTGGGAGGCCCGCCTCTCCCCCTTCAAGAAAGGCTCCGAGCTAGAGCCCGAGGAGATTGAGCGCCTGCATACAGCTCTGCACGTTCTCGGCGATGCGATCGACCATTACGAGGCGAGGATCGGCCCCGAGATCCCGGACAAGTTCCAACTGCCCTTGAAAATCCACAAGCACGAGGGCGACCCCTGCCCCCGCTGCGGCACCACGATCGAGGCCGTCTTCTTCTCCGAGTACCAGACGAACTACTGCCCTCAAGAGCAAACGGGCGGCCGCGTCCTGAAAGACCGCCGCCTCTCAAAACTCCTGAAGTAGCAGGAACTGTCGCAAGGGCCGGGCGAGGGGGTGGGCCGGCCCACCCCGCGGGGGTGCGCCCACCCCCACACCCCGCGCTGCCGCACCCCAC
>JBQCEW010000130.1:0-6154 GCA_051959815.1 Solirubrobacterales bacterium | reverse complement strand
CCGGTGCAGGTGTTCCGCTCCTCCCAGGAGGCCGAACTCGTCTACGAGAACGGCGGCTGCAAACTCCAGGACGAGGCCGAGTACCGCGGCGGCAACGGCGAACACTTCCTGACCACGGTCGGGCGGATCATCTTCAACGAGAAGATCGAGCGTGCCCTCGCTGACGCCCTCGAAGAGGACTTCGATCCCGATCGGTTCGAGTTCGTCAACTTCTCGCTGAAGAAGAAGGACATCAACCAGATGGTCTCCGACCTGGTCGAGTCCTATGGCGCGCCGGCGGTCTCACAGGTGCTGGACGCCTTCAAGGACCTCGGCTTCCAGTACGCGAGCCAGGCCGGGATCACGGTCTCGAAGAACAACGTCGTCTCGCCGCCGGAGAAGCCGGAAATCCTCGATCGCTACGAGAAGGAGACCGAAGCGATCCAGCAGCAGTACGACGAGGGCTACATCACCGCCGAGGAGCGTCACGAGGCTGTGACGGGCCGCTGGAACCGCGCCACCGACGAGGTCGCGCAGGCGATGGAGGACAACCTCGAAGAGCTGAACCCGATCTTCATGATGGCCAACTCGGGCGCTCGTGGATCGTTCAAACAGATCCGCCAGCTGGCCGGGATGCGCGGCCTGATGGCCAACCCGAAAGGGGAGATCATCGAGCGGCCGATCAAGGCCAACTTCATGGAGGGGCTCTCGGTCCTCGAGTACTTCATCTCCACCCACGGCGCCCGAAAGGGCCTTGCCGACACGGCGCTGAGGACGGCCGACTCCGGCTACCTCACCCGGCGCCTGGTCGACGTCGCCCAGGACGTGATCGTCCGCGAGGAGGACTGCAAGACCAAAGACCACATCGAAATGGTCATCCGCAAGGACGACGGTTCCCTCAACGACAACCTGATCGGACGTCTGGCAGCCAAGAAGCTCGAGACCAAACGCGGTCGCGAGCTGCTCAAGCGCAACCAGATGATCACCCTGAAAGAGGTCGAGGAAATCGCCGAGGCGTTTGGCGATGAGGAGATCAAGGTCCCGGTGCGCTCGGCTCTCAAGTGCGAGGCGGAGTCCGGGGTCTGCCGTTCTTGCTACGGCGTAGCGCCGGCGACCGGTTCGATGGTCGACATCGGCGACGCGGTCGGCATCATCGCCGCGCAGTCGATCGGCGAGCCGGGGACCCAGCTGACCATGCGCACCTTCCACACCGGAGGTGTCGCCGGCCAGGACATCACCCAGGGCCTGCCGCGCATCGTCGAGCTCTTCGAGGCGCGTAAACCGAAGGGCCTGGCGCAGATGGCGGAGGCCGCGGGCAAAGTCTCGATCGAAGAAACCGACAAAGCACTGAAAGTGATCGTCACCGAGTCCAGCGGCGAGGAGCACAGCTACAGCTCCCCCCTGCGCACCCGGCTCCACGTCGCCGACGGGGATCGGGTCGAGGTCGGCGAGCAGCTGAACGAAGGCTCGCTCTACCCGGCCGACCTGCTGGCGATCCGCGGGCGCACCGCGACCGAGCTCTACCTCGTGGACGAGGTGCAGAAGGTCTACCGCGCCCAGGGCGTCGACATTAACGACAAGCACATCGAGCTGATCGCCCGTCAGATGCTGAAGAAGGTGCGGATCGAGTCGAAGGGCTCGACCAGCCTGCTGCCCGGCCAGCTCGAAGATCGCGGCAACCTCAAACGGCTCAACAAAAAAGTCAAGGAAGAGAGCGGGACCCCGGCCAAAGGCGAGGAGGTCATCCTCGGGATCACCAAGGCCTCGCTGGCGACCGAGTCCTTCCTCTCGGCGGCTTCCTTCCAGGAGACGACCAAGGTGCTCACCGATGCCGCTCTCGAGGGCAAACGGGATCGCCTCATCGGCCTGAAGGAGAACGTGATCATCGGCAAGCTGATCCCGGCCGCGACCGGTCTCAAGCACTACCGCACGGTCGCGATCGAACCGGCCGAACCGATCGAGGCGCCGGGGGATGACGATCTGCTCGAAGACGATGAGCTGGCCGCTGAACTTGGCGTCGATGGAGTAGAGGCGCCGGCCGAGGGCTTCGGCACCTCCTTCGCGGAGGAGCTGGAGGAGCTCGCGCAGGAGATCGAGTCGAGCTCGGAAGAAGCCAAGTAGTTCGGTGCAGCTCGCTCTGAGGGGAAGTACGGATGCATATCCACCCTCAGAGTGGGTAAATAATTACTGCATCTGAGGTACTTCCAACCAAGAGTTGTGAGGCACTCAGAAAGGCCGGAGACCACCATCTCCGGCCTTTCGTCTGTGCTGGCTGTGTAGCCAGTTCTATAGATTCCACGCATGCCCTCGAAGGTCTGCATCATTGGTGCCGGCAGCTCCGGCATCGCCGCCGCCCAGGTGCTGGACGCGCGGGGGATCGCCTTCGACTGCTTCGAGAAGGGGTCGCAGGTCGGCGGGAACTGGCGCTACGAAAACGACAACGGGATGTCCTCGGCCTACCGCTCGCTGCACATCAACACCTCGCGGCGGGTGATGGCGTTCAAGAGCCTGCCGATGCCCGATCACTATCCGGACTACCCGGACCACTTCCAGATGGCGGCCTACTTCGATGAATTCGCCGACCACTTCGGCCTGCGCGAGAAGATCAGCTTCAACACCGAGGTGCTGAAGGTCGAGCCGGCCGAGGGCGAATGGACGGTGACGGTGAGGGGCCCGAGCGGGGCCGAACATACCGAGCGTTACCGGGCGGTCCTCGTCGCCAATGGCCACCACTGGGACCCGCGCTGGCCCGAACCCGCCTTCCCCGGCTCGGAGGAGTTCGAGGGCGAGCAGATCCACGCTCACCACTACCGCGAGCCCGACGTCCTGCGCGGCAAGCGCGTGCTCGTCCTCGGGCTCGGCAACTCTGCCTGTGACATCGCGGTCGAGTCCTCGCGGATCGCCGATAAGACCTTCCTCGCCGTGCGACGCGGCGCCTACGTCATTCCCAAGTACCTGAACGGCAAGCCGATCGACGAGACGACCACCCCTCTGATCTCCCGTCTGCCGCTCTCGGTTCAACGCTTCTTCGCGATGAAAGGGCTCGAGATCGCCGCCGGCAAGATGGCGACCTACGGCCTGCCCAAGCCCGACCACAAGCTCTTCGAGGCCCACCCGACGGTCTCCTCGGAGTTACTGCCCCGGCTCGGCCACGGCGACATCAACGTCAAACCGAACATCGAGCGCTTTGCCGGCGGCTGCACCGTCCGCTTCGTCGACGGCAGCGAGGAGGAGATCGACCTCGTCGTCTACTGCACGGGCTACAAGATCACCTTCCCCTTCTTCGACCCGAAGGTCCTCTCGGCGCCGGACAACCGGCTGCCGCTCTACCGGCGGGTCGTCTCGGTCGAGCGCCCCGGCCTTTACTTCATCGGCTTCATCCAGCCGCTCGGCCCGATCATGCCGCTCGCCGAGGCGCAGGCGGAATGGATCGCCGACTTGCTCACCGGTCGGGCGACGCTACCGCCGGCGGGAGAGATGAAGCGGGAGATCTCGCAGGAGGAACGGAGGCAGGCGAAGCGCTTCGTTGCCTCTAAGCGCCATACCGTCGAGGTCGACTTTCATCCGTATCTGCGCGAGATCCGGCGCGAGCGAAAGCGGGTTGCGCAGCCGGCCTGACGACGCGGGTGCGCCCGCCGGGCGGACAGTCCGGCAGTGGCACCGCGGCCCCGCCGCCGTGCGGCCCCCGCCGCGGGCCGCGCGGCAACTTCGGCTGGGGTCGGCGCCGTTTGCCGCTGCCGCCGTCCTCGTCGATCACTGCCTCCGGCTCGTCGTGCTGCTTGGCCGCCCACCAAACGAGCCAGAGCGATCCCAGAACCGGGATCTTCAGAACCACGAGCAGGAAGAAGATGGGCCAGAACCCCGTCATTCGCTCAGTGTAGAGAGATAGCCCAGGCGTTCAACGCCTCGACATGTCCCTCCTCGAGGCCCAGATGCGGCTCGGTGGGAACGAGCAGGGTCGGCTCCCTGCGCCGCTCCGCCCACTCGTAACAGCTCGCATCGAAGTTGTCGTCGATCCAGGCGATCGCCCTCTCACCGGCGTACGCCTCCAGCGCCGCCAGCTTCCAATGCGCCCCGCCACTGCGCGCCTCGACGTCGAAGCTGACATGAGGCAGCTCCGGCAGCCCCAGCAGCGATGGCAAATAGAAGTTCGCTTTGTCCTCCCACCCACTAGCCCAGACCAGCTCAAAGTGCTCCGACAGCCGCACCAGCCGCTCACCAACCAACAGTGAGATGCAGTGCGGTACCCCATCAACGAGCTGGATCTGAGAATGCGCCGGCCGCTCCTCCCAGCCAAACAAGCTGATGACACCGTCGATATCCACCGCCAAAAGCGGCCTGTCGAGGGACGGGGGATGTCCCTCGGGCTGGCGGATACTAAAACCGGCGGCATAATTAGGCCGCCGTTTGTCATCCCGCGGGAAATCCCCCGTCCCTCTACCAGCGGTAATGAGCGAAAGCTTTATTAGCTTGCGCCATGCGGTAGATGTCATCCTTCCGCTTCCAGGCGCTGCCCTGCTGCTGGTTGGCGTCGAGGATCTCCCCGGCTAGGCGCTCGGCCATCGAGTACTCGCGGCGCGCGCGGGCGAACTGGACCAGCCAGCGGACCGCGAGGGTGCGGGCGCGGCGGGCCGGGACCTCGACAGGGACCTGATAGGTGGCGCCGCCGACGCGGCGGGAGCGGACCTCGAGCACGGGGGTCAGCGTTTTGATCGCCGACTCCAGAACCTCGACAGCGTCGTCACCGGTGCGCTCGCCGACAATCGCGAGGGCGTCGTAGACGATCCGCTCGGCAAGGCTCTTCTTGCCGTCGGTCATGACCTTGTTGATCACCTGCTGGACGAGGCGGTTGCGATGCCTGGCGTCCGGTTCGATCGGCCGGATCTGTGCTGCTGAGCGACGGGGCATTACGAAGCTTTGACGCCGTAGCGGGAGCGGGCCTGCTTGCGGTCGGAGACGCCGGCCGCGTCGAGCGTGCCGCGGACGACCTTGTAGCGGACGCCCGGCAGGTCCTTGACGCGACCACCCCTGATCAGGACCACCGAGTGCTCCTGCAGGTTGTGGCCCTCGCCCGGGATGTAGGTGGTGACCTCCATCCCGTTGGTCAGCCGCACACGGGCGATCTTGCGCAGCGCCGAGTTCGGCTTCTTCGGCGTCACCGTGGCGACACGGGTGCAGACGCCGCGCCGCTGCGGGGCAGCTACGCGCTTCTTGCGACCCTGGCCCGACTTGAGGCCCGGGGTCGTGGTCTTCTTCTTCGGGCGCTTGCGGCCCTTCCTGACGAGCTGATTCGTATTAGGCACGGCCGCGCATAGTAGAGCAGTCCGGCCAAAACCATCCCCCCGGCCGCCGAGAGCTCGGCGAAGAAGCCGTCCTCGAGCACCGCATGAGCCCCTGAGAACTGCGAGGTCAGGGCGCCCTCGTCGAGCCCGTGGGGGAGATCGATGAGCAGGATCACGGCCAGCGCTATCAGTCCCAGGGCGGCGACGGAAAGACCCAGGCGCGGTCGGTCCCGCAGCAGCGCCAGCAGGCCGAGGAGGATTGCCGCCGCCCCCAGCGGCACCAACAGGTAGGCGTGGGCGTCGCCGGCAGTCCGCACTGCTTCGGTCGGGGCCTTCGCCACTTGGCCGGCGTACCCCGGTTGGCCGATCTCCACCGCCCGATAGTCGATGAACTGGGAGGCGACGAGACAAATGCCGGCGGCGATCAGGACGACCGCGGCGGCACGGGCGGGAGTGACGACGCGGCTGGCGGCAGTGGCCGCGCTCACCAGCAGCGAGCAGAGCCGGCGCAGCGCTCGGTCGCCGCGACCTAGCGTTTTGAAGATGAGGGCGAGCAGCGGTCGCAGCCACATCCAGATCCAGGCCCAGCCGCGGCGGGCCGCCAGCACCGTGTAGTGCCGCACCCGCACCACCCCTGGATAAGCCCGCTCCAGCCCCCGATTCGCGACCCGATCAACCTGACGCGACCGGCGGCGAAGCGCTGCTATCATCGCCCGTCGCTCAGGCAGTTTTCGCTGTTTTTTCGCAGGACGCTTCGCCGGGCCCCGTGGGGCCTTTTTTTGCGGCTTATCACCACTACTCGACTTAGGAACCATGGCACGCAGCTTTCCACTGGAGAAAACCCGGAACATCGGGATCATGGCGCACATCGACGCCGGTAAGACGACGACGAC
>JBQCEW010000129.1:0-15327 GCA_051959815.1 Solirubrobacterales bacterium | reverse complement strand
CCTCCTGGGTTAGGTTGGTGGTGAGTAAGCGCACGGCCACGACAATAGGAACTGCCACCGCGACCGCCAACTGCTGCGATGCCAAACCTTCGAGTAACCGTCCCCGTTGTCGTCGCCATCATCTTCGTGTCATCGGTACTGGTGTGGAAGGCACTGCCGAGGGATTCGGTCACCCATGCGACGGTGGGCGAGGCGGTCGAAGCCTTCCGGGACGACGGCACCGCCGGGCGGAGTCCCCGGCTGTCGGGTGAGTACCCGCCCCCGGGCGTCTACTCATACGCGACCCGCGGCGGGGAGAGGTTCGACGGCGGTCTGTGGGAAGCCACCCACGGTTACGACGGCGTCTCGACGGTGACCCTGCGGACGGCGGGCTGCGGGCTAGTCGAACGTTGGCAAGTCCTGGTCGAGCGCTGGAGCGAAGCGCGGACCTGTGTCGGCCCCAGCGGTTCCTCCCTGGCTTCGGTCCGCGACCACCACGAGTTCTTCGGCGATTCGCGCGCCAACTCCTATCGCTGCACCGGCGCGCCGGTTCAGCCGGCCGCCGAGCTGCGTCCCGGCCAGCGCTGGCGAAGCAGCTGCAGCGGGGAAGGCGGCACGATCACGACCGTGTCGCAGGTTCTCGGGGTGAGCGGGATCGAGGCCGCCCAGCGGAGGATCTCCGCCGTCCACGTGCGCTCGCGCACGGTCTTCAGCGGCGAAAGCAAGGGGGTGTCGGTGCGCCAGGAATGGTGGCGTCAGGCCGACGGGCTCCTGCTGCGGCGCGAGCTCCGGGTGCGGGCGGACGTGTCCGGAGGCGGCCGGTACAGCGAGAGCGCCACCCTGCGCCTGCTGGCGCTGCGGCCCCGACGCTAGGGCCGCTCAGCCGGCCACCCGACCTCGCTGCCGCACTTGGGGCAGACCAGCACGGCGCCTTCGCCCTCCGCAGCCGCGGTCGGCCCGGCCGTCCCGGTTTCGACGGGAAGCGAGGACTCCTCCGCGGGGCGGCGGCCCCGCTGCACCGCGCGAAGCTCGGTGCGCAGGTCGGCGACGGACAGCCGCTCGCGGATCGCTCGCTCCATCCACTCCCTTCTCTCCTCCACTTCGAGGGGTACTAGGAGGACATGGTGACTCCAGCTGAGTTTGTCACTACGCAATGACAAATCGAACTGTGACGCCACCCACGCCATGTTGCGCAGGCTGGCGACATCATAGCCGGTGATCCGTGCGGCCTGACTGTACTTTTCACCCCACTTGCGCACCCCGTAACGGAGCCAGTCACCGATCCACCATTGACTACACCTGCTGATGACGCCGAAGCGACGACCGGCGGCGATCCACTCGCGTGAACTCAGGTCACTTTGGGGAACCCAGGCGATCGACATCAGCCCCCCCGGTGCGCTTGCGACCGCCCCGCTGGTCCGGGGGGTCACCGACCGTCTTGGTTGTTTATTTCGGTCTCTCACGAGTCGTCCTTTGAGGAACGAATCTTCCACTACTAAGCCAATCTTGTGGTACAGCAATATGGTGCAGCCGGAAGGCGGCTTTTCCTCACAGTGCCTCCTCGCCCTCGCGCAGGCGCTGCAGGGAGAGGAGGACTTCGAGCTCGGGGCGGCAGGTGTACAGCAGGCGGCCCAGGATCTCCTCCACTTTTCCCAGGCGGCGATGGACCGTCTGGCGATTGATCCGGAGCGCGGCCGCCGCGGCCACCTCATTACCGTCGGCAGCGAAGTAAGCATGGAGGGTTTCTCGGAGGACACCTCCCCTGCCATCGCGGTCGAGGGGCGCCAGGAAGGTTTCCTGCAGCGACTCGCGGAGCGGCTCGTCGCGCAGCACGGCCGCCATCAGAGCCACGTCGCTGCCGCGGACAAACCTCTGCGGCCCGCGCCGGAGGATTTCGAGCCCGGCCTGCGCCTCCTGGTGGGTGAGGCGCCAGCCGTCAAATCCATGCCGCGGCTCCCCCGCCGCGACCGACAGTCCCGTTCGATTCCCCTCCAGGGCCCGTTCGATCTCGCCGAAGGTGAGCGAGGTCGGGCGCCCCAGCCAGGCCCAGACGGTTTCTCCGCCCTGCGGGAGGAGCAGGGCTTTGCAGCCGAGCTTCGTGGCCGTTTCGAGTAGCCGGCCCTCGGTCCTTTCGCCGGTGGCGATCAGGCCTACGTGCCAACCGTCGATCGGGTAGTCGATCTCTTCCTCTGCCGACCGATCGCCAGCGAGCAGGCGCTGCACCCGCTCCGCAATCTGCTGTGCCCGTGACCGCTCCATCAGATTGCGCTCGTGCAGGTATCCAGCCGCCGCTGCGGCCATCAGACGGTCTGCCTGCGCATCCAGCGTTTTCAAGATCAGAGGCAGAACTCGATTTGGGACGTAAGCGAGTTCGCCGGCAATGAACTCGGCCAGCGCTCGATCCCCTGTGGCATAGCCCCGTAGCACCACACCTAGATCGATCCCATTTCGCGCTGCTCGGCGCGCTTGCACGGTAGTCACAGGAGGAACGGAGTTGCGCCACCCGTTGTCGTGCTCGAGCGCCTCGAGGGAGAAATCGAGAGCAGCCGCGACAGCGCTCCTCAGCCCCGCTACGTAATCAGGGTCTTCGCCTACGTCTCCCAATGGGACGTTGCGGACCCGTTCGAAGACCAAACGCTCGACCTCCGTGAAACGATCGCGCAACAGACGAGCAATGTCCTTCTGACCCCCCGTGAGCGACTCTCGGTTGTCCTTGGTTCGGCCCATAAGTAGCGTGCCGCACTTGCCCGCCGCTATACAAAAGCTTCTTCCGCTCTGAAGTTGCAACATTGGAGGCACGCTTTGGAGAACCGATCAGCTTGCTCCCTCCAGGCGGGTCGCCAGCGTCAACTGCCGCTGCGACCCGCTAGACCATCTTTGGACTCGAACTCCTTCCGGCACGAGTCTGGCCTGGCGGCCTGAGAAACAGTGCCGTTACGCTGTGCTCAGGCTCCGCGTCTTCCAGGGGTACGGCCACTGGCAGATATGGGGAACGGCACGTCAGCGATTTAGTCCAGTGGGCGATCCGCCACTGCGAGGTAACTTGGGGCGGGTCTCCATAAGTGGGGGTTATCGGGTGTTGGGCGTTCGCGCCCGACCAAGCTCTAGGCAGAGTCGATCTTGTCGATGAACTTGCGCACTTGTGCGGCTGCATCGTCGACGTCGGCGACGGGGAAGCCCATCTCCTCGGCGAGCGCGGCGTAGGGCTCCGCCCAGTGGTCGGGTACCTCTAGGGTCGGCGGCCAGGCGTGAAGGCCGCGCGCCTCGAAGGTGTCGAGGCAGGCTTCACGCACCTCGGCGAGGTCGGCGACGAGGTCCCGGCAGATGATCAGGTCGACCAGGTCGCGGAAGCGCTCGTTTTCGCGGTCCTCGAAGCGCTGGGTCACGGCGTGGAGCTTCTGGGCGATCTGGTATCGGAGCGAGAGGCAGCGGATCATCCGGGGCCCGTTGATCCCGAATTCGTCGATCGGGATGGCACCGATCTCTTCGGCGTCGGTCAGCTGGCTGTCGGGCGAGCCCACCTCGAGCTTCAGGGCCCCCCAGCTCCGCCCGCGGAAGAGCAGCTTGATGTCGACGCGCTGGAAAAGCCCGTCGCCGCGGCTCTCCACCCCTTCGCGCTCGAAGGTAAAGACGGAGTATGGCTCGGCGAGGTCCTGATCGAGCGCCTCCGCCAGGCGCTCGGGATCGCCGAAGAAGACGAGGTCGACGTCTTTGGTGGCGCGGGCGCCGCCACCTACGCGCAGCTCGATCGCGACCCCGCCCTTCAGCAGGAAGAGCGGGTCTGATTCCCGCGAGTGATCGAGCGCCCCGAGGAGGACCATCACCGAGATCCAGCGGCGGACGCGCCCCGGCGCCACTCCGGTCAACTGCGCGTAGTGGGCGACCAGCTTCTCGAGGTGGGCTTTCCGGGTCGGCGTCTGGTCGGGTCGTCGGTTCGGCCCCTTCTCGGGCAGGATCTGATCGGCCATCGCCCGAAGCTACCCGAGGCCGAGCTCGGCTTGCAGGTCTTCGGCCTCGCCCGGGCGCAGCAACCCGCGCCGCAGGCCGTCCTCGAGCGCCCCGCGAAGGAGCTCGGGCCCCAACTTGCCGGACTGGCGGATGGCCTTGGCCGGCGTCACGACCGGGATCCCCTCGTGGAGGCGCACCTCCTCGGGCGCCAGATCCTCGTGGTGGAGGACATATTGGCCCGGGACCTCCCGCCGCGTTCGATGCGCCCGCGGCAGCGTCAGATGGATCTTCTCCGGGTTGACGTCGCCGAGCCCGTAGAGGTCGAGCGCCGTCGCGTGGGAGATCACCCCTTCGGTTCCCCGTGGCCAGAGCGTCGCCTCGCGATAGGCGTCAAGCGGGGTGGGGGGGATCAGTGCCAGACGATAGAGGGCATGGGCTCGGCGTTCAAGTTGCCCACGCCGCGCCAGCTCAAGCAGGCGGTGCGGGTCGATCCCGGCCTTCTCGACTTCCTCGGTCGTGAGGTAGCCGTAGTTCTCGGCTGCGAGCTCGGCGAGTCGGTTGTAGAGAGCTCCTGGCATTCTCGTTCCTCTTGGACGAAACGTGGCATTTTGCAATGTTGTATCCGGAAAAGTTAGCAAGGCTGGATACAACGTGGCAAATTGCAACGTTATATCCGCACCTCACCGCCTAGAGACGAAGACGGCGTCTACTTCCGGGTGGGAATTCCTCCCGCCGGTCTATGTATGAAGGGGTTGTCGGGCATTTGGGGGCGGTGCGCCCCTAGCCCGCTGACGTTCCTCAGCTCGCGGAGGAGGCGCGATCTTGGCGGTACCGTTGACGGCGATGACCAAGACTGAGCTCCACCGGCTTGTAGATGCTCTTCCTGATGAATCGCTGCCAGCCGCGGCGATTCTGCTTCGACGCGCCCAAGACCCTGTCGCGGCCAAGCTGGACGCAGCTCCATATAACGATGAGGAGCTGACCGAGGAGGATCTCCGCGCCGTCGAAGAGGCGCGGAGCGAACCGGGCCTCGCTTGGTCAGACGCCGAGGCGGAGCTGAACGCTGACTGATCTAGGCGGATGGCGGATCGAAAGATCGCCATTCTTCCAGCGCGGCCTCGGCCGGCTGCCTAATTTCAAAGGATGTAACGGAGAAGCGGGTGATTCGTATGATGCGTCGCGAGGGCCTCACGCAGGCGATGACAGTGTGGCTCGGTAACCGCGAACAGAAACCCTACGTGGGAGGTGCGGGCTGCGAAGGTCGCATACTCCGGCCCAAGGACGGCGCGCAGTCGCGCCAGTGAGACTTTGATGTAGGGGTCCCGTTGTACACGTGGAAAATGCTGGTAGATCAGGAGTGATGCACCGACCTCGGCGAAGAGGCTGAGCTCATCGAGGTAGACGTACTTCTCGGCTCCACGCTTCTTCTTCGGCGTGCTCGCTACCTCAAGGCCGTTGTCGGGGTCGAAGAAGACGAGGCTCTCCGGACCGGCCGCTGCTGCGATCGGCTCGAAGTAAGCTGGCCGCGCCGCCTCGTCGAGGGGAAGTGGCTCCGAAAAGAAGGTTGCCCGGGGCAACAGTTCTGAGCTCTCAACCGCGGCCAGCGTCCGCTTTCCGGATGCGACTAGCTCGGCGAGGCCGTCGAGCAGAGCGGGATCGGACTCCCGCCAGTCGGGGAGGTCGAGGTAGCCAATCTTCGCCCCGTCTCCGCGGCCGTCGTCCTGGGTCAGCATCCATGCAACGAGGATCTCCTCGAAGACCTGGGCGCAGAGCCGCAATAGGAGGTACTTGGCGAAGTCGTTCTGATCGCCTACGTACTGGTTCTTCACTGGGCGGAAGCCTCGCAGATACTGACGCCGTTTCGAGGCGTAGCATGGCGTCATGCCTGCCACCGTGATCGTCGGAGGCCAATTCGGATCGGAGGGCAAGGGCAAGGTCGCCCAGTTCTGGGCGGACAGGAGTTCTGCCCGCGCAGCGGTCCGGGTTGGCGGCTCCAACTCTGGACATACGACTATCGAGACCCCGCAAGCCCAGCGTCGAGTGTTGCGCCAGCTGCCGACCGCCGCGGTCCTGCCGAACGTCCTCTGCGTCCTGCCCCCTGGTTCCTACATCGACCCCGAGATCCTCCTGCGCGAGATCCGCGAAGTCGGCCTCCCGTCCGAGCGCTTGGTGATCGACCCGAACGCGATGCTGATCACCCCTGACGACATAGATGACGAGCAGCGCGGCGATCTCGTCGCCAAGATCGGTTCGACCGCGAGCGGCACCGGTGCTGCCGTTGCCAGGAGGGTCGGGCGCTCGAGCGGCGCTCACCTAGCCTCGTGCCATCCCGACCTCCAGCCCTACCTCGCGCCGAGCGCAGAGGTTCTGCGCGACCTACTTGACCGCGGTGAGCGGGTCGTCCTCGAGGGCACCCAAGGCTTCGGCCTCTCGCTGCTCCACTCGCCTCACTATCCGAAGACGACCTCTCGTGATACCACCGCCGCAGGCGTGCTCTCGGAGGCCGGACTCAGCCCACGCGACGTCGACGAGGTGGTCTTGGTCTGCCGCGCTTTTCCGATTCGGGTCGCTGGCGACTCGGGCCCGTTCGGCGCTCCCGAGCTCGACTGGGGAACGATCGCTGCCGAGGGCGATCATGCGGCGCCGATTGCCGAGTTCACTTCGGTTACCGGCCGCCTGCGCCGTGTCGCCCGCTTCGACCCGACGATCGTTCGTGAAGCGATCCGCGCCAACCGGCCTGACAAGATCGTCTTGAACCATGTCGACTACCTTGACTCCGACTGTTCCTCACAGAGCTTGACGCCGCGAGTGTCGGAGTTCATCTCCTCGGTGAGTGAGGAGATCGGACAGTCGATCGACTTGGTCGGCGTAGGCCCCGACGAACTCGTCTTAGCGGGCCAGCCTTCTAGTGTGGACCGGGATACGGCAAGCTCGCGGGTTTAGCAGCGCCATGAACCTCGCCGTAAATGACGAGGACGCTCAAGCTCGCTACGAGCAGTGGCGCACTATAGATCCCTTTCCCGATATCCCGTCGGCCCTCTTGAACAGCGCCGACCTACAGGATTACGTGGCTGTGACGGGGATGATCCATCCGTTCACGCCCGGCGACGACTCGCTCAAGCCCGCCAGCTACGCGATTCCCCTAGAAGGGGAAGTCCTCTTCTGGGAAGAAAGTTTTGACGAGAGTACTGGGAAGCGACACCAGCGAGAACGACGCCTTGAGCTAAAACCCGGGGACCACCTCCGCTTGAAACGGAACTCGATCGTCTACGTGACCCTCGCCCCAGTGTTGCGATTGCCCAACTACATCGCTGCACGGTTCAACCTGACCATCCTCGACATCTATAGGGGCCTTCTGGTCGGAACGGGTCCGTTGGTCGACCCCGGCTTCGTTGGCCGTATCCATTTGCCGCTCCACAATTACACGGCTAATGACTACGACATCGTCGCCAATGAGGCAATGGTCTGGATGGAGTTCACCAAGCTGAGCCCCAATCCCGCTTGGACGAAGCCGGTCTCCGAGTCGCCAGAACGCAGCGCCTCTTTCGCAGGCTTTCCGCCGCGGAAGCTGGAGCGCGAGCTGATCTCTGACTATCTGAAGGATCATGAGCCAGTGGTTAGTTCAATTCCCCGACTGGTCGCGGACGCCCGCGAATCCGCGAGAGTTGCAGCTGACAAAGCGCGGTCAGTCCGCAATATTTCATTCGCTGCCGCGCTTGGTGTCGTCATAGGTGTAGCTGCGATCGTTGTCACCATCATCATCGGTTTGAACGGAATCTCCGATGAACAGGGAAAGCTCAGGGCCGAAATGGAAAGGCTGAAGGCTGCCGCCCACAAGACCCATCATCCGTCCCCGTCTTCGTCGTCGGACACGATCAGTCCCAGTCAGTCCGGTGGCTCAACGCGCTGATCGAGAAGTTTCGTCACCTCCCGTACGGTCGCTTCAGCGCCGGCGCGCGAGGTATCGATTCCGAGATCTGCGAGATCGCTTAAGCCTCCTATTTTGGCCTCGGTCGGATTGACCCGCAGATCCTCGAACCCCGTGAACTCGAGTTGCGGGTTTGCCAAACGGCGCTCCTCGTAGCGAGCGGCGAGGACATCTGGATCGGCGGTCAGGTGCACGTGAAGAGTTCTCCCCTTGGCCTGTAGGGCTGCCAACTGCTCGGCATTCCGCACCGCATCAATAACTACGAGCGACGATTTACCCTCGGAGAGATCGGCGACGCCCTCGGCCACCCAGGCACCGCCGCGCTCTTCATCCAGTTCTTCACCGGCCCTTTGGAGTTCCCCTCGGGTCAGTTCATTGGGGTCGCGACCGAGATGATCGGCGATGAGGAGCCGCGTCGTCAGGATTCGGGCGCCCATCACCGACCTGAGCCCTGCGGCGAGGGTGCTCTTCCCGGCACAGACCGGGCCGGAGATCGCTACGAACGACCGTCCACTGGATCTCATAGATCGAATCTAGAGGTGCCGTCAGCCGATAGGTCTGAATCCCGGCTGCTTCGTAAACCGAATTACGTCACGGGGTTCGCTCAGCCGCTTTCATCTGTGGCGCTAGCTCGCCCGCCGCTGCTTGTCGAGAAATTCTTTGCGCTGCCAACACCACATTTTCCTCGGTTTCCTCCTTTTCGCGGAAGGTCGTGTTGGGAGTGCTGTCTCTGGCTATCGCCCGAGAGTTGGCGATGTGGATTCGCTCGCAAGACACCGCCTCATACAGAGCCTGAACGCGATCTAGTCTGCTCGGTCCATTGACCAGATAGGACAATCGAGCGCCGCTCAGGTGGTCGAACCTCTCCAGCAGCTTCAACTGGTCGGCGTAAGCGCGATCTCCGCGATACGTCGTTAGATCAACCCCAACGTGGCTCAGGGATGGGCGGGTGGCGGCCCAGCTCGCCAGCCGGTCGGCGTCCTTGGCCACAGACCAGGCGACGCGGGGGATCACTGGGGCGCCAAGCGTCTGCAGTGCCTCGAAGACGAGTAGGGACCGCTTGAGCGCATACAGGTGCTCCGGTCGTGGACGGGCTCCCACAGCGAGTAGGAGGGAGCGACGATGAGGTCGAATCCGGCGTCGGCAAGTTCCGGGAGAAACTGATGCCGATGATTCCATAGACGCTCCAAGAACTTGTCTTTGCCGAACAAGAGCAGCACGAGCAGCTGGTCGGGCTCTAGGCCAACCAGATCTCGCACCGCTTCCGCAGACAACGGCCTGGATCTGACACCGATCACCTCGCCGGCGCTTATCGCATACACGGGGTTTCGCAGCTGCCCTCTTAGATCTCGGCGCATCCGGATCAGGCTCATGTATCGCGGCAGCGCCAGCACCTGCACGGGACGTGCAGCCACCCCGTCGAAGCTGGGTCCGCCAACGTCAGCGAGAAACTCCGCAGTCATCCTGAAGGCAGGATGCAAAGCCTGCCTTCCTCCCCAAGCGTTGCTCTTCCAATTGGCGCGACATGCCTTGTCACCGAGCATGGCTCCGCAGTCATTACGCCATGGGCAGTGAGCACAGAGGGGCCCCTCCGTGAGAAAGAGCTTTCCCTGAGGCCCCACCAGCTATCCACCTACGTCGGTTCCAAAAATCGTCAGCTTGCCCCGCCGCGAAGCTGAATCGAAAGTCCGAACCGAACCCGTCATTCGATATCCCTCTTCGATGCAATGGCGCATCGCGGTGGCGTCCGGCTCGGTGACAAAGCCGACCTGCTCTTCCCCGGCGACTACGAGCGGAAGATGTTGTAGGACCAAGCGAACGCGCAGGCCCGGGCTAGGAGCAGCATCTGCATTTGCTTCAAAATCGATCTCCTGCTTCAGTTCACAGAAGGTCGGCACCGGGTCGCCATTGGGTGCAGCTAGCCCCTCGCCCGCAGGTAGTCCTTCGCTGGCCGGCGCGGGAATTCGACGAGGAGTCTCGGTTCGCGTGGTCGGGCCACCACCCATGCCGGAAACTTCTCAAAACGGCCGGACGTCAACTTGATCTCGTTTGAGTCGAGTTGATTCAGACTAACTACGGAGAGAGGAGCGCCTGCTCGGTTGCGGCGTGAGCCAAGGACAAGGGATAGACGACTCCGGGCTCCTTGATCTCCGCCATCGACTGGCTGTCGGAGAAGAACTCGACGGTGCCGTTGACCGCCAGCACACCTTCGCCCTGCAAGAACTCGCTGTGAGCGTCCAGCTTCTCCGCCGTCTTCTCAAGCGATTTGAAACTAACGCCAGCGCGATCTAAGTCGCCGAGGATACGAGCTCGCAGGGCGTCCTCTCTGGAGAACAGGTTGGGACGGCCGGTTCCGGTTGAAGTCTGAATGCTTGCCCGCACGAGCCCTCGCTTCAGCCACGAGTGAAGCCTCGCGTACTCGACCTCGGCGATTTCGGCCAGCTGGGGAAGCGTCAAGGGTCGGTCTGCTGCATTCATGATCAGGTAGTTCTCCTTCGCTCGCTCCAACCAGTGACGCTGAAGATAACGTCGGGAATGGCCGGACTCCTTCCCCTACATCCCACTTTGCGGGCGCCAAGTCAGCTTCGATGACAGCAGGTCGCATCCCGTCGAGCCGCTTCGGTTGCTTTCTCCGTCGTTCCGCCCTGGATGGCGACGCTTCAAAGCTCAGGCACAAATCCTTCTCACGAGGCGCCTGCGATGAGCCGAGCGCGCTCCTAGCTCTACTTTCGCTCAAACGCAAGTGGGGATCAACGGCAATCGCTGCTAATCCCTGCGCATCCGCGCGATTTCAGGCACTAGTGCCTGAAATAGGAGCGGATTTCGGAGGCGGTTGGAAAGCCCTGCAAAAAGTGAAGTTTGCGACGTGCAGGGCATTTCGGCGATGGGCTTAGTCCAAGCTCTTTGGAACCGCGAGACCCAAGCCCAACTCCAGCGTATCCATCGGCAGGTTGAGCGGCAAGCCGCTTCGGGAGCGCGTTCGGCAGGACCAACCCGCCCTCGATTTGGCCGCACGCGCAATGGCTTGATCCCGATGCGATCGCGCGGGTTCTGGCGGATCAGCCCGACGGAATGCGCGTCCGAGACGTGGTGCAGGCAGTCGCGGCACTTGGGGAGTCGATATCGAGGTCGTCCATCAAGGCCTGCCTTTGGGCGGAAGCTCAAAGCGAGTCGGGGAGGTTTGAGCGAGTGGCTCGTGGTCGCTATCGCCTGCGACTCGGCTCCGGGCTAGATCGGCTTGACTTGGAGTAGCCCCTGCCTTCTAACCGGCGGCCCGTCTCTTGCTTGCTTTGCCGCCCAGTCGACCGATCCGGGCGAAGTAGCGGCTACCGCGCCGGGCTGTGACTTGCCCTCCTAGCCTGCCGATCCTCGCCATGTCGTAGCGCTCAGCTGTCCGCGTTCCGTCCCGCTGCGCAAGTTCCCGGCGGCGAACCGGGGGCATCGCACCGAAGCCGCGAGCGGATTGTGGGCGCTTGGCCTCCCCACGCATTGAGCCGACGCTGAGCGCCCCCGGCTTGCAGCTAAACCGGGCTCAAGCGCGCGTATTCGTCAGGGGGGCTCGCTGACCTGCGGCTAACGCCCGGAGAATCGGCGGTTCCTATATTCTGCGCCGCCCTGTAGATCGCATGTGAGCCATCTGCCGAGCTCGGGCAGGTGGGGCGGGGACGACAAGAAGCAATGTCCAACAGAGACGCTGTCTTAATCGGCTTGCTGGTTGCTGTCGCGGGCGTCGTCTTTGCCGCGGTAGGTCTGCCTGTCACGAAGGTTCTTATCGGCGTGGCAATTATCGCCTTCCTCGTTGGGGGCTGGCGGACCTTGGAACATGCTCCGGTCTCCGATCCCATCCGAATCGTGGCCTTTGTTGTCTGTCTTGGATCGGTCGTCGCGCTCCTTCTCATCAACGCTGCCGGCGGCGGGGGCGGGAAGACCCTCTCTGCTCCCGATCCCCGGCATGAAGCCTCACCGGGGAAGGTCCTCCACGTCTACAACCGGGTAACGAGCGGACCGCGGAAGATGCGCGAGGACAAAACCCCGGTGTATCTGTCAACGAAGCCGGTGATCTTCTGCTCTGACCGAAACTGCCGCATTCCGGAAACGAATCGACAAAGCGGCGACACCTACGACGCGGCGGTCTGCCAGCGCGAAGGCGAAAGGACTACGAACGGAGAGGACGCTTCCCGAATCGACGACCACAATCCCGGGCTTTTCAGTTCACGACGGTACTACGGGGTGCGCCTCGATCAAGACACATTTGGCTACGTCAGCGAGGTTTGGATCGCTCCCAAGCAGCGCGGCGGGCTCGGTCTTCCTAGCTGCTGAAGGCGCCTTGCCGGTTGCCTGCGAGTATCGACCGGGAACCCCGAACGGCAGCTAGGATTTCGCGCGTTTTGTAGCGAGAACACATTTTGGAGACGGGTATTGCATGAGTGACCAGTCAAGCCAGACGCTCGATGAGATCATCGCCTCCGGCCAGCGCAGCGAGGCGGCGGGCGATTGGGCAACGGCCGAACAGGAATATCGACGAGCAGACGAACTCGGCTCGGCCGAGGGCGCATATCGCTTGGGCCTGCTCCTCTACAACAAGGGGTTGACCGCCGCCTACATGCCGGTGCTTGAGCGGGCGATGGAGCGCGGGCATCCCGAGGCGGTGGCGGCCCTGATGGCGCCACTGTCCGATCCGCAGGTTTCCGCCTCGCTGCCAGACGTCCAGCGAGGTGACGAAGAAGGCCGTGGGGTCAGCTCCTTCGCGCTCGGCACGATCCTCGAGGAACGCGGAGACATTGAAGGGGCCAAAGCGGCCTATCGCCGCGCCATTGATCGCGGCCACGTCGCAGCATCGACGAACCTTGGCATTCTCCTGTTCAACAGCGGCGAGGTCGGTCCGGCCAAGGAAGCGCTCCGAGCGGCAGAGGTCGGAGGCGACGAGATGGCGACGGAAAAGCTCCGGCAGATAGCTGAGATGGGGCACTAGAGGAAGGAGGCGGGGCTGCCGTGACCGATGCGAGCCAGGACCTTCGAGCAGCACTAGAAAAACACCAAGACGAGGACGACCAGGCCAAGCGCGAACGCGAAGAGGTCGAGCGTCAGCGGCGAGCCTTTGAACTTAAAGAAGACGATGTCCGCCAGCACCTCTACGAAGTCGCCGACCTGACCGTTGCGGCAATTGCCAAAACCGAGCCGGAAAAGATCCTCATCATGCCCAAGCGCCGCGGTCTCGGCGGCCTGTTCGACGCCGACAAGTATGCCCACGGATGGCAAGTGGCGTGGGGCAGGGAGCGGGTCCTGTGCGCCAATGGCGTGCTCATCCGGCCTGGTAGCCACACGGACTACGGTCGGAGTATCGAGCCCGAATACTCCACCGTCCGCTCTTGGATAGACGATGCCCTGAGGCGGATAAGGACCTCAAACGACGAGTCGAACCGAGACTACTTCCGCGAGGCGTTTGAGCACGGCCCCACGGCTTTTAAGCATGTCCGCGAGGAAAATCGCCAACGGCTGTATAGCGGACTGGAGGAAGTGAAACGGGGCATCACGGAGCGACTTGCCAAGGAGCTTCACGAACGCGGCATAACGCTGTCGGCGGTCCCGATCTAACGCCGTCGCGACAGCGCAAGCGGCAGAACGCCCCGACCGCTGAGCAAGTAAGGCCGTGGGGACTGTCCGCCCCAGCAGGTCTGATCCAACAAGCGTCCACTCCATCTCTCCCGGACGTTGAGGAACTCGCCCTGAATAATCTCGGCCGAGAAGTAAGCGATAAGCAGCCATTTAGCCGCTTATGGGCACTCGATCACCTCTGGCAAAGATTGAAGCGAAAGTTATAGGCTGTAGACAGAATTGCCAAATTCATTTTCTTAACGCAGTCTATTTGACGGTTTCTGCTATGGCGCGTACTATTGGCCGGGAGAAATGTAGGCAGTTCTTTACCAAGAGAGCAGTTCTTTGTCCGACTGCTAAAGGCAAGGAAACGGAGTCCCTATGTTTCGGTGGGCAAACCGAAGCAGCGGGTAACAAGGAAAATCTTCGCAAGCTTTCTCGCTCGCAGCGAGTAGCCGCAAGCAAAAACTTCACAAGCTTTCTCGCTCGCAGCGGGCTTTTCATTCCTGCGATTTCTGTGACAAGAACGAGCGAGAAGAGACCCAGAGACGCAAGCGCTTCTGGGTCAGGGGCGGCGCAATCATGATTGACTGCGTCGCCCAAGTCTTCTAAGGGGACCGCCATTCCGCCCGACGAGCAAGAGCGCCTTCGGAGAAGCCCCGAGACCCAGCAATCCCTCTTCAACGATTGCTGGGTCTTTTTTTAGCGCCGCTTCGGCCGCCTATATCACAAAGAGGCGGCATCCATTGCAGCGGTACGTGCAGGGGTGGTAGCCTTCTGGGCGTCACAGAAGTCGTCCGGTCGTCGCACTACCCAAAGGAATGAAAAATGTTGCTAGATGCTTTAGCTCGCTGCGGTTCGCGGTTCCGTAAAAGACCTCCGCTTGCACGGCCCGCGGCCGTGCAAGCGGAAAACCGCTTCCTTCCAATCACCCCAATCATCCTCATCGTCGAGGTCGCCCCCGGCCTCTTGCCGGACCTCGGCCCCAAGCGCGCCGAGGTCCGCGACAAGGCCACGATCGCAAAGCTCGTGGCGGAAGGGCGGCTCAGTCTCGACTGCGCCGAGGGGGCGATGGGGATGGAGGGTGCCGGCGACGGTTTCCCGGCCCCGGCGCTCTCCTGAGTCTGATTCCGTAAGGCGCGCATCTTGCGGGATGCGCGCCTTACGGCTATTTGCGCGGGTCCTCGCCTCGGTTTGAGAGCGCGGCAAAACGCTAGTTGCGCCCGCTTCCACCCTCGCTCTAACTTCGCCCCCCATCCAGACAATTCAATGCCCCGGGCGGCGCAGGAACGCCCCCGGGGCTGGCACAGGAAGGGAGCCTTCCCATGCATGACCAGCCTAGACGCGTCCACATCGAGCGCGCCATGTCCACCGCCGAGCAGGACGCCCGCGAAGAACGGCGGGTGCTCCGCGAAGTCCTCGACTACTACCCCGGCTCGTTCACCCTCGAGGAGCTGATCTGCGAGCTGACCGCCGCGCCGCCCGAGGGCTGCACCAAGGACACGGTCAAGGTGGCCGTGATCGAACTGATGAGCCGGGGGCTGCTTCACCGGCTCGGCGATCTCGTCCTGCCGACCAGGCCCGCCGTCGTCTTCCACTCCCTCACCGAGGAAGGGGAAATCTGATGGACGGGCGATTCGTGAACGAAGCCGTCGCCCGGCGGCTCGGCCGAAACGTCTTCCTGGCCCGCCGTCGCGTCACGCTCTCCCAGGAAGAGCTCGGCCGCCTCGCCTCCCTGCACCGCACCGAGATCGGCCTGGTCGAGGGCGGCCGGCGCCTGCCGCGCGCGGACACGCTGATCAAGCTCGCCGCGGCGCTCGACGTGAGCGTTGAGGATCTGCTGGCGGGGATCGAATGGATCATTCCCGTCCGCATCC
>JBQCEW010000128.1:0-4462 GCA_051959815.1 Solirubrobacterales bacterium | reverse complement strand
TGTCGCCCTCTTTGGCATCGAGGCGGTCGACGAGCAGGGACGCGCCCTCCTCGACTTTGTACTGCTTGCCTCCGGTTTCGACTATCGCGTACGTGTTCATGACTCTTCCTTGCTGCCTTGCGTGGCGCGCGAGCGCCCGCGGCCGCCACGACGGCCCCTGCGCCTGCGCGAAGGAGCGCTGGAGTCTAGCTGGGAGCCGTTTTCCCCGCCTTTTGCAGACCCGTTGGGGGAACCGCCATCCAGCAGCGAGGCGACCGCCGCCGCCCGCTCGACCTCCTCGATCCGCACCATCTTGCGCTCGCCGACGAACGGTCCGCCGCCGGTGACGCTGACGATGTAGGAGTCGATCCGCGCCACCGCGTCGTCGGCGTTGTACATGTGCGGCTCGTCGATCTTGACCAGCACCTCCTCGCCGACTTTGAACGGCAGCGCCCGCTCCTCGATCTCGGCCCGACCCCCCGACTCGATCAGCTCGAAGCTGTCGATCGGCAGCGCCTCGCCGCCCTCGAAGTGGAACCGCTTGCCGGTTTCCTGCTCCAGCTCGGTCAGGCCGCTGTCGGGATCGGTCAGCTCATGCGCCACTTTCGGGTTGACGCGAATCAGGAAGGCCTCTGCGTCCCGTTTCTGGGCGGCGATGTCGCGCAGCTTCGATAGCCCTTCCAGCGCCACCGTCTCAGCCGAGAGGACGACGCCCTCTCCGTGACAGGTGGGGCATGGCGCGGTGAGAATCTCCCGCACGCCGTCGGTGACGTTCTGCCGGGTCATCTCGACCAGGCCCAGCGGCGAGACCTCGACCACGTAGCTCTTCGACTTGTCCGTGTCGAGTGCTTTGCGCATCGTTTTCAGGACCTTGTCGCGGTTGCTGGCCTTCGCCATGTCGATGAAGTCGATGACGATGATGCCGCCGATGTCGCGCAGCCGCAGCTGCCGCACCGCCTCCTCGGCCGCCTCGGTGTTGACCTTGGTGATCGTCTCCTCGAGGCCGCCTTTGCCGCGGCCGGTGAAGGAGCCGCTGTTGACGTCGATCACCGTCAGCGCCTCGGCGTAGTCGATGATCAAGTAGCCGCCCGAGGGCAGGTCGACGCGCCGGTTCAGCGTCGACTCGATCGCCTCGTTGACTTTCCATTTCTCGAACAGGGGTTTGGAGCCCTGGTAGAGCTCGACGCCGCCGACCAGCTCGGGGGCGGTCCGCTGGAAGAAGTTGGTCACCCGCTCGAACTGTTTCGGCGAGTCGATGACCGCCTTTTCGAACTCGTTGAGGAAGACGTCGCGCAGCACCCGCACCGAGAGGTCGGCCTCCTGGAAGACGAGTGAGGGCGCCTTGGTCGAGTCGGCGCGCTTCTCCAGCACCTCGTTCAGCTTCTGCAGGTAGCCGATCTCCCGCACGAAGTCGGCTTTTTTGGCGCCGTGGGCGGCGGTGCGGACGATCAGACCGCCAGGTCCCTTGTAGGTGCGGTCGACCATTTTGCGCAGCCGGTCGCGCTCTTTGTCAGCGAGCCGGCGGCTGACGCCGACGCCGCTTCCCTGCGGCGCGAAGACGAGGTAGCGGCCGGCGATCGAGAGGTTCATCGAAAGCCTCGCGCCCTTGCTCTTCAGCGGGTCCTTGACGACCTGGACCAGGATCTCCTGGCCGGGCTTGATCAGCTCGTTGATGCGGCGGCCGTGGCCGCGCCCGCGCCGGGGCGCCTGTTCGCCGTTGGGCAGGAGAATCTCGTCGACGTGGAGGAAGCCGTTGCGCTCGAGGCCGATGTCGACGAAGGCGGCCTCCATGCCGGGCAGGACGTTGTCGACCTTGCCCTTGTAGATGTTGCCGACGACCGAACGCCGACCGCGCCGCTCGATGTAGAGCTCGGCCACGTGGCTTTTGCCGCCCTTCTGTTTTGCCTCGAGGACGGCCACTCGGGTCTCGCCGTGGGGGGCGGAGACCAAAATCGTTTTTTTCATTTGTTGTTAGCTCAGTTCGGGGTAAGTACGCATGCCTGGCTCCTCACAACGAGACATCACCAGGCAAACCTTCCCCTCTGGCTGATGTGCGCTTGGACGTTGATGCTCTGAAGAACCCCAACCGCCAGGAAAGTAGCGAGTACGGAGGACCCTCCGTAACTGATCAACGGCAGGGGAATCCCGGTGATCGGCATGATCCCGAGGTTCATCCCCACGTTGACGAAGGTCTGGAACAGCAGCGAGACGGCGATGCCGCCCGCCACCAGGGTCCCGTAAGAGTTCTTCGAGAGCGTCGTAATCCGCAGCGCCCGCCAGAAGAGGAGGGCGTAAAGGGATAGGACGAACGCGGCGCCTGCGAACCCGTAGCGCTCACCGATCACCGCAAAGATGAAGTCGGTGCTGCGCTCGGGGACGAAGTCGAGCCGCGTCTGGGTGGCTTTGTCGCCACGGCCGGTCAACTGACCGGCGCCAGTGGCGATTACTGATTGGTTCTGCTGATAACCCGCGCCAGCTTCGTGCTCATGGGGATGGAGGAACGACGTCAGCCGTTCCGCTTGGTAGCCCTTGAGGATCGGCGTCCCCACCGCCGGAGCGACGACGAGGACGAGCGCGATCAGCGCGACGAGGGTGGCGCCGATGACCGCGAAGTGCGTCCAGGGGACGCCTCCGAAGTACATGACGCCAAGGGTGGCGACCACGAACACCATCGAGGTGCCGAGGTCGGGCTGCAGGAAAACAAGGGCAGCCGGGGCCAGACCGAGGCAGAGGTAGCGAACGGTGCGCTGCACCGCCGAGCCTCGTCTGGCGCCGTCGATCACGAACCCGGCAAGCGCGAGCACAAGCAGGAGCTTGCCGAGCTCCGACGGCTGGAAGCTGAAGAAGGGAAGTTCGAAGGCCCGCCGCGAACCGCGGGCGGCGAAGCCGAAGACGAAGATGAGAGCGACGCTGGCGCAGAGGAAGGTGTAGATGCCGACTCGCAGCTCGCGGAAGCGCGAGTAGTCGATCCGGGTCAGCAGCACCATCCCGACAATCCCGAGCAGGGCGTAGATCGCCTGCCGCTCGACGTAGTAGTTCGGACTGCCCGGAACGTCGTGGCGCGTCGCCTGGCCGAGGGTCAAGACGCTGAAACCAGCGAGGCCGATGGCGGCGATCGTCAGCGGCCAGTCCATGTGCGCGAGCCCGAGCCGCTCGCCGATGCCGACGTGGACCGCGAAGGGCTCTGGTCGGGCTTGTCTGGTTCTGGTCGCGTACATCATCCGTGTTCGGTTTCGGCTCCGGCTTCGCCGGCGCCAGCGCGGCTTTCGGCCGCGATCTGGTTGTGGAAATAGGCTTCGAGAATCGTGTGGGCGGCGGGGGCGGCGGCTTGCACTCCGAAGCCGCCTTCCTCGATGGTGACCACCGTCACGATACGCGGATTCGGGTACGGGGCGAGGATGCAGTACCAGGACTGGTTGTTGGCGTGGCCGAATCGTTCCGCGGTCCCCGTCTTGCCGGCGACCGGGATCGGGAAGCTGCCGAAGACGGGGTCGGAGGTGCCGCCGGGGGACTGCGCGGCCTCGTGTAGGCCTTCGAGGATGACGCTGCGCCAGGCTGGATCGATGTGGATCTTGCGCTGCGGTCGCGGATCGAATTCCTTCAGAACGCGCCCAGCGGCGTCCTCGACTTCCATCCCCAGGTGCGGGGTGACGATCGTGCCGCCGTTGCCGAGGGCGGCGTAGGCGACCGCCATCTGCAGCGGGTTGGTCTGCAGGTCCCCCTGCCCGGTTGCAAGCTGGATGTTGTCGCCGGACGACCAGGGCCGATCGGTTTCGCCTTCCTTGAAGAGCTGGTCGCGCCAGTGTTTGCTCGGCAGGAGGCCGTTGGTGTTGACGGGGATGTCGATCCCGGTCGGGCGGCCGATCCCGAGCTTGTGCGCCCATTCCTGCAGCTCGTTGGTGTCCCACATTTTCAGCCCGAGCGTGTAGAAGAAGACGTCGTCGGACACCTGCAGGGCGGGGACCAGAGTCAGCGGCCCATAGGAGGCGCCTTCGGCGTTTTCGAAGCACAGTTCACCGACGCAGAGCTGGCCGGGGTCGTTGATCACGGTCGAGGGCGTGATCACCCCGTTTTCCAGCGCCGCCAGCGCGGTGATGATCTTGAAAGTCGAGCCGGTTGGGTATTCCCCTTCGGTGGCGCGGTCCAACAGTGGCGCCGATTCGTTGCGGTAGAGCGCGTTCACCTGCGCCTGGGTCATCGGCGGGATCAACTCCGAGGGTTCGAAAGTCGGAAACGAGCCGAGCCCGAGGATCTGGCCGTTGTCGATGTTCATCGTGATGAACGCTCCCGGCAGGCCCTGGGCGGCAAGCGCGCTTTCGCCGGCACTCTGGACTTCGGGGTCGATCGTCAGCTTCAGGCTCTCCCCCGGGGTCGGCGGCTTCGAGACCAACTGCCCCCCCGGGGTCGGCTGGCCGAGGGCGTTGACGACCCGGCCGAAATTATAGCGGTACTCGGCCTTCAGGCGGCCCGGGTGGGTCGAGCC
>JBQCEW010000127.1:0-3135 GCA_051959815.1 Solirubrobacterales bacterium | reverse complement strand
AGATCGGCGGCATGTACGAGGGCGACCGCTCGCGGAAGACGACGCTGGTCGACTACGGCTTCCGGTTGCCCTCGGCGATCGACAACCGCCCGCTCAAGTTCGAGGAGTTCCTCGAAAGGGTGAAGCAGATGGTGATGGTCTCGGCGACGCCGGGCCCGTTCGAGAAAACCGAATCGAGCCGCACCGTCGAGCAGATCGTTCGCCCGACCGGGATCGTCGACCCGGCGATCGAGCTGCGCGAGACGAGGAACCAGATCGACGACCTGATGAACGAGGTCAAGCGGGTGGCGGCGGACGGCGACCGCACGCTGGTGACGACGCTGACCAAGAAGATGGCCGAGGACCTGACCGCCTACCTGCTCGAGTACGGGGTCAAGGTCCGCTACTTGCACTCCGAGGTCGACACCCTGGAACGGATCCAGATCATCCGCGACCTGCGGCTGGGCGAGTACGACGTCCTCGTCGGCGTCAATCTCCTGCGCGAGGGGCTCGACCTGCCCGAGGTCTCGCTGGTGGCGATCCTCGACGCCGACAAGGAGGGCTTCCTCCGCGGCGAGACCAGCCTCGTGCAGACGATCGGCCGGGCAGCACGGAACGTCAACGGCCGGGTGCTGATGTACGCGGACAAGGAGACCGAGGCGATGCGAGCGGCGATGCGCGAGACCGACCGCCGCCGCGCGATCCAGCTCGCTTACAACGAGGAGCACGGGATCACGCCGGAGACGGTCCGCAAAGGCATCTCCGAGATGAGCGAGTTCCTGGCCATGGAGGATCGGGCGCCGCGCAAGCGGCGGCAGCGCCGGGCCGAAGATTTCGCCTCCCCGGAGGAGCTGGAGAAGACGATCGTCGCCCTCGAGGAGGAGATGCTGGCGGCGGCCGACGATCTGCGCTTCGAGGAGGCGGGCCGGATCCGCGACGAGCTCCGCGAGCTGCGCCGCGACCTCGACGGAATGACGGCCGGAACTTAGAAACCCCTGCGTTCCCGCAAGTTGTCACCGCGGGAGAGGGGATATTGGGTTGTTTAACCAGCCGCTCGGCTTAAGCTCAAACGGTGTCTTCACCAGTCACGGAACAAAATTTCGCCCAGTTAGTACTAGAGCGTTCTCAGGAGCTACCGGTCGTCGTCGACTTCTGGGCAGCTTGGTGCGGGCCGTGCAAAGCGCTGAGCCCGACGCTGGAGGCGGCCGCCGCGGCGCGTCAGGGGAAGGTCGAGCTGGTCGAGGTCGACGTCGACGCCAATCAGGGACTTGCCGCTCAGTACATGGTGCAGGGGATCCCGGCGGTGAAGGCTTTCCGGGACGGCGTGGTCGTAGACGAATTCACCGGTGCGCTGCCGCCGGCCCGGGTCGAAGCCTTCTTCGACAAGCTCGTCCCCTCGCGCGGCGATGAACTGTTGGCCGCGGGAGACGAGCTCTCCCTGCGCGAGGCAACCGAGCTTGAGCCCGCCAGGGCCGACGTCGCCGTCGCCCTCGCCAAGGCGCGCCTCGAGCGGGGGGCAGAGGATGAGGCACTGGAAGCGGTGAAGGCCCACGACGGCGACTTCGCCGCCGCCGGCATAACGGCTCGCATTCGCCTCGCCCGCGCCGGCCTCGGGGCTGACTCCTTCGCAGCCCTCGACCGCGGCGAACGCGACGCCGCCATCGACGGCTTGATCGAGACGCTGAGCGAGGTCAACCACGGCAGCGAAGGCCCCACGGACGATCTCGACCCCGAGGAAGCCCGCGACCTCCTCCGCCGCGCCATCGTCGGCATCCTCAGCGAAGGCGATCCCAGCGACGCCACATCCCGCATCTACCGTCGCAAACTCGCCGCCGCGTTGAGTTGAGCGAACGCAGTTGTTCCCGGTATGCGGGAACAGATACGTTCGGTCATGGTCGGGGACGTTGGCGCGAGAGGAGGATTCGGAGCCGTTTCGCGACTTTTTGCGGTTCCTTTTCGATTCTGCGGGCGGAGATGCGAACGCACTCGATTCCCGCCAGCATCATTTCCTCATGACGGAGGCGGTCATTCTCGAAGGCCTCGCGGCTGCCGTGTGTCTCCCAGCCGTCGACTTCGACCGCGAAGCGCTCCGCCTCCCAATAAGCATCGATCTCCCACTTCTCCACCCAGGTGTTGAGAGCGGGGAGACGGAGGCCCTCCTTTTCAATCGCCTCGACGAAGAGCAACTCCGAGCGGGCGCGGTCAAACACTGGCTTGCGGTAAAGGGTGAGTGCTTTTCGCAGGCGCTTCGCCCCAATCGTCCGATTGCGTCTGCCCAAGACCTCGTCGAGAGCGTCGAGATCAAGGCGGTTGATCCGCTTGGCTCGATCAATAGCCCGCGAGAGCTCGCGCGCCGTTGCGACCTCCGCCAGGTCGACGAGCGTACGAGGTGCCGCGGTAGCCGGAATCCCCTTCAAGGTTCCGTAGTCTCGATCGGCCAATGCTGCCACTCTGTGGACGCGTAGCTTGTGGCGGCGGTGGCCACGCCCAGGCGCGGTCACTTCCGGTTCTCTGGAGCAAGAGGAGACGAAGCCCCAGAGCCATGCGGCGGAGCGGTGACTCAGGACCGCTCCGTCACCACAGGCGAGGACGGCCGCCCAGCAGAGCCCGTAGTCGGAGAGCCGCTGATGCCCCACGGCGTAGACGCCGCGATGTACCCGCCGTAGCCGGCTCGCTTTACTGGCCCGGTGGATGTGGCTGTTCGAAAGGCCCAGCTTCCGCAGCTGTCGATATGACACAACCCCGTGTTGCCGCTCCGCCAAATCAGCCAGGTGGGCGAGCGAACGCATTTCTTCCCGCATATCGGTAATAAGTGCGTTCGGTCACCCGATTCTCCCCCGGGAACATCTGTTCGCCTGCGTAGAATCAAAATAAGTGGCTGCCTCTGAGCGAATCGTCATCTCCGGGGCCCGGGAGCACAACCTCAAGGACGTCGACGTCGAGCTGCCCCGGGACGCGCTGATCGTCATCACCGGTCTCTCGGGGTCGGGGAAGTCGAGCCTTGCCTTCGACACGATCTACGCCGAGGGGCAGCGGCGCTACGTGGAGTCGCTGTCTGCGTACGCGCGGCAGTTCCTCGGGCTGATGGAGAAGCCGGACGTCGACTCGATCGAGGGACTCTCGCCGGCGATCTCGATCGACCAGAAGACGACCTCG
>JBQCEW010000126.1:0-5459 GCA_051959815.1 Solirubrobacterales bacterium | reverse complement strand
TCCGTCACCAGTCCCGCCGGCACGGATGTACCAGGGCACGCGGAGCTTCGCGTCGAGTGCAACCGCGACGCGCGTCCTCGCGGCGGGCCGCAGCGTCCAGGTGGCGTTGAACTCCTGGTTGGTCGGATGGTCCGTCACCCTTGTCAGCTTCACACTCCGGCGCGGTTCGAGGACGATCGGCACAGGGTCTGAGTTCGGCTGACCAAGCAGCTCAAGGACGCAGGGAGCGAAGCGTGCTCTGCACGTGAGCGACCGAGGACACCCCCAGACGCCGATTCTCGGCCGCCTCAGAGGATGTAGACGGTTACGAAGACGATAATCCACATGATGTCTACGAAGTGCCAGTAAATACCCGGCACCTCGACACCGAGGTGGTCCTTCTCCTCCGGACCGAAGTGGCCGCGGAAGGCGCGGATCGTCGCAAACGAGAGCAGGCAGAGACCGACGAAGACGTGGGCCCCGTGGAGGCCGGTGAGGCTGTAGAAGATCGAGCCGAACGAGAGGTTGCGGGCGCTGAAGCCCAGGTGCACGTACTCGTTGATCTGGATGAAGAGGAAGGTCGCGCCGAGCAGCCAGGTGGCGACGAGGCCGAGTTTCATCCCGGCGCGGTTGCCGCGGCGGATCGACTCCAGCGCGTAGTGGATCGTGAAGCTCGAGGAGACGAGGATCGCGGTGTTCATCCCCGCCACTCCCACCGGCAATTCGTAGGGTTCGGGCGGCCAGCTCGACGGGTTGACGACGACCCGGAGGAAGAAGTAGGAGGCGAAGAACGCCCCGAACAGCATCACCTCGGAAACGATGAAAAGGAGGATGCCCAGCGTCTGTCGATCGATCCGCGAGCTCTGATTCGCCTCCGGCGGCCCGTGGTGGTGATCGGCGTGGTCGTGACCGACAGCGACGGTAGCGCTCTCCATCAGCTTGCCTCCCCCTCGGCGACGGCAGCGGCGACGGCAGTCGCGGGCCGGCCGACCTCGATGTGCTCGACGGACTTCTCGGTGATCTCACGCACGCGGCCGATCAGGTTGTCCTCCAGCCACTGCGAGCGCTCGCCCGTGAAGGTGGAGATGAGAATGTCATCGATCCGGTAGTGCTCGATCGCGTTCTTCACCGCGTAGAAGGGGTCGGGGCTCATCGGTTGGCCGGTGGCGTCGATATCAGCGCGGTAGAGCTCGGCCAGCGTCGAAGCCAGGTCGCGCACGACCTGCGCCTCGCTGACGTCCTCCGCGCGCGGACAGATGATCGTGAAGCGGTGCGGGCGGATGTTCGCGCGCTCTTTCAGCCGTGCCACCAGGTCTGGTGCGTTGACGGTCTTCGTCGCCACCACCAGCGTGTGGTTGAGGTCCCAGCGGATCGCGTCGTCTTCGATCCGGACGGGGATATGGGTCAGCTTCACCTCCGGTTCGACCTGGGCGCGGACCCACTCGACGAGGTCACGCCGCATGAAGCCGAAGCGCGTGTCGGAAAGACAGGAGAGCAGGACCTCGCCAGGCCGGTGCGCGCGGACAGCGTCATCGACAGCAAGCGCCGGCTCGGGGTCCAGGACCTCGCCGACGGATTCGATGCCGAACTCGCCCAACAGGGCCATGGTGACCTCTACCCTCGCGCGGGCAGCCTCGCGCACCTCGCTCGCGTCGATCAGTTGACCGACGGAAGGCTGATTCTGAGGCGCAGCGACGACCACCCCGGAGACCTGCGTCTGGCGCTCGCGCACCGCCTGCAGCAGCTTGCGGCCGCCGGCAACCTCGTTGAGAAAGACGAGCAGCGGCTTGCGCTCGTCGGCCAGCTCCGCGCTCATGAGCCGGTACCCACCACGCTCGGCTCGCCGGCGGGTACCTCGGCACCTTCGCCGGCCATGATCGCGTGTTTGGCGCCAGGAACCCCGAACTCGTAGGGACCGCCGACGACGCGCGGGATCTCGTCGAAGTTGAAGATCGGTGGCGGCGAGGAGACCTGCCACTCGATCGAGTTGGCGCGCCACGGGTTGGCCTCCGCCCGCGGCCCGTACTTCCAGCTGACGATCATGTTGTAGAGGAAGACGAGCTGGATGGCGCCGAGCATGAAGGCGAAGCAGCTGATCAACAGGTTCCAGTTGCCGAACTGTTCGGCGTAGTCGGCAACGCGCCGCGGCATCCCGTCCATGCCGATCCAGTGCATCGGCAGGAAGGTGCCCCAGGTACCGATCAGGGTGCCCCAGAAGTGGACGCGGCCGAGCCGCTCGTCGTACATCCGGCCCGTCATCTTCGGGAACCAGTGGTAGACGCCGGCGAAGATCGTGAAGACCGAGCCGCCGAAGAGAACGAAGTGGATGTGCGCGACGATGAAGTAGGTGTCGGAGACGTGGATGTCGATCGGCACCATGCCGAGCATGACGCCGCTGATCCCGCCGATCGTGAAGGTGACGATGAAGGCGAGTGCGAACAGCATCGCGGTCGAATAGGTGTGGATCTTCCCGAAGAACAAGGTGCCCAGCCAGGAGAAGATCTTGATCCCGGTCGGCACCGCGATCAGCAGGGTGGTGATCATCATCGGCACCCGCAGCCAGGAGAACATGCCGGCGACGAACATGTGGTGGGCCCAGACGGAGTAGCTGAGGACGACGATCCCGATTAGCGCCAGCGCCATCAGCCGGTAGCCGAAGATCGGCTTGCGGGCATGGGTCGAGATGACCTCGGAGATGATCCCGAAGCCCGGCAACATCATGATGTAGACGGCCGGGTGCGAGTAGAACCAGAAGATGTGCTGGTAGCTGATCACGTCGCCGCCGGCGGCGAAGTCGAAGAAGTTGGTGTGCAGGATGCGGTCGAAGAGGACCATGAACTGAACGCCGGCGATGAACGGGGTCGCGGCGACGACCAGCAGCGAGGTCGAGAGGTTGGCCCAGACCAGCAGCGGCATCCGCCAGAAGGTCATGCCCGGCGCGCGCATGGTGATGATCGTGACCAGGAAGTTGAGCGCGGTCGCGATCGACGAGGCGCCGGCGAACTGGACGCCGAGGTTGAAGAACGACTGGCCCAGCGGAGCCCCGGTCGAGAGCGGGGCGTAGCCCGTCCAGCCGGCGTCGAAGGCGCCGCCCGGGGCGAGGAAGCTGCCAATGAAGAGGATCCCGGCCAGGGGCAGCATCCAGAAACTGAGCGCGTTGAGGCGCGGGAAAGCCATGTCCGGCGCGCCGATCATCAGCGGCAGCACGTAGTTCGCGAGCCCGGCGAAGACCGGAATCACGAAGACGAAGATCATCAGCACCGCGTGGGTGGAGAAGAGGCTGTTGTAGGTGGCGGCGTCGACGATCTGGGTGCCCGGCTGGGCGAGCTCGGCCCGGATCAGCATCGCCATCAGGCCGCCCACGAAGAAGAAGAAGAAGGTCGTGCAGACGTACTGGATGCCGATCACCTTGTGGTCGGTGTTGAAGCGGAAGTAGTCCCTCCAGCTCGTCGCGCCGTGCTGGGAATGGTCGTCGGGGATCGTCGGCAGGCCGGCGGCCCAGCGCAGCCAGTAGTCGAAACAGCCGAAGCCCGCCAGGAAGCCGAGCGGCGCCAGGATCGCCGGCACGATCACGTGCGGGTAGCCGGTCTGTTCGGTCTGGTAGATCGGCAGCCCGGAGATCGCCCGCAGCGCCACCACAAGCCCGAATCCGAAGGCCCCGAAGGCAATCGCGCCGAGGATTCCTCGGGTCCAACCTGGTCTCTTAATCGCAGCAACCATCAGCTCTCTCCAATTATGCCCCGCCGGCCCCGAGGCTCGTGGGATTGGTCTCGGTGTCCTGCTTCACCGACTCCATCAGTTCCGGCGGCGTTTTCTGTTCGAGGCCTTCGACCCACTTCTTCCACTGCGCTTCGGGCTCGACCACGACTTTGGCCCGCATCGTCGCGTGGCCGAAGCCGCAGAGCTCGGTGCAGATGAGCTGGTAGGTCCCGACCTTGTCCGGGGTGACAATCGCCGTCGTGGTGATGCCGGGCACGTTGTCTTTCTTGATCCGCCACTCCGGCACCCAGAAGGAGTGGATCACGTCCTGGGCGTGCATTTTGAACTGGACCTGGCGGTTGACCGGGACGTGGAATTCGCCTTCTTTCCAGACATAGCCCTCTTCTGGATAGGCGAAGCTCCAGGCGTACTGCTGGGAGAAGACGTCGACGGTGATCGCGTTGGGCTTCTTTTCTTCGATTTCGCTCAGCACGCTCCAGCTATAGCCGGCGCCGAAGAGGACGATGATCGTCGGGATCACGGTCCAGGCGATCTCGAGGCGGGTGTTGCCGTGGATCGGCTCCCCGTCGGACTCGTCGCCCGGCTTCGCTTTGAATTTCCAAAGCGCGTAGAAGAGCATCACCATCACGAGCGAGAAGACAAAAGACGAGAGGACGATCATCACATTGAGCAGATCGTCGATCTTCGGGGCGGCGGTGGAAGCCTCCTGGCCATCCCAGTTGATCGAGACCATCACCGCCGACATGACGACCGTGGAGGCGATCGTCACCAGCAGCATTTTCACTATGGGCAGGCGGCCGTACATGGGGCGGCGGGCATTCTATTGAAGCGGCGGCGGGAGGCTTTGCGGCCTCGGGTGACGGTCCGCACTAGCTCGTGGGAGGCGGGAGATCGCCGAGTTTCCCAGCCGCAGCGGCGAGGGCACCCCGGGCCACTCCCTCCCAGCTCCAGAGCCGCCTGACCGTCTCCACCAGGGCCTGGCGGGCACTTTCCCGCTCGTTCTCTGGAAGCGCGAGCCAGGCGTTCAGCCTCGCGGCGATCGCCTCGACCGCCCCCGTTTCCACCGGGAACGAGGTGAGCCCGGCAACCGGCTTCGGCAGGGCAGCGCTCAACTGTCGCGAGACCTCGAGCATCCCGGAATGCCCCGCCGAGACAGGCAGGGTTCCACAGGCGGCGGCCTCGACGGCGACCATGCCGAAGGCCTCGGGGAAGGTGCTCGGCATGACCATCGCCTCCGCCCGCGGGAAGAAGGAGGCGACCTCGTGGTGCTCGAGGCGGCCGACGAACTCGACCGAGCCGGCGGCGGCACGTGCCATCTCGGCATAGCCCGCGGGGGGGCCGGCCAGGAAGGCGCTGAGGATCGGCAGCGGCTTCTCCTCACCGCCCTCGAGTGCCCAGCCGCGGCTGACAACGCCATGCGCGTCGTCAAGGTCTCCTCGCTCCAGGGCCGTCAGCAGCCGCCGTAGGCCCTCCTCGTAGGCTCCGAAGCCGGCGATCTCCAGGCGGGCACCGGGGTTCGAGGCGCGCACAAGCGGCCACGCCGCCAGCAGGAGATCGACCCCCTTGGAGACGATCAGCTTGCCGACGAAGGCGACCAGCGGCTCGCGCTCACTGCCCGGGCTGAACTCCTCGACGTCCACCCCGGGCGGGCCGAGCCGCGTCTTCCCGGGCAGGTCCGGAAGATCGGAGAGCGCTGCCCAGAGGGACTCGGCAGTGTGACCGGAGCCGACGAGGACCCCGTTCGCGCCTTCCAGCCCCTC
>JBQCEW010000125.1:0-10572 GCA_051959815.1 Solirubrobacterales bacterium | reverse complement strand
CGGCGTCGCTCAGCTCCGCCTCCACCATCTGCACCCGTCGCCCCGGCCGCACCACCCGCGCCTCGACTCGCACCGGCGCGATCGGGACCGGGCGCAGGATCTCGAAGGTGACGCGTCCGACCTGGAACTCCTCGGCTTTCGGCAGCTCCTCCAGCGCGTAGCCGAGCAGCGCCGCCGGCGGCCCCGCGTGCTGCGCCCCCGGGTCCCAAGGCCCCCGCGTCAACTCAGTCGCGCGAAAGAAATCCCCATCGCGCTCGTAAAACGCCTCGAACACAGCGCGATCCTAAGCGCGTCACGGCCTCGTAATACCCGCTCCCTACTCTTAGTTGCGTAAGGAAAGGAGAAAGATGGCAACGAAAGTCCAGAAAAGCGAGCAGGAGTGGCGCGAGCAGCTGACCCCGGAGCAATACGAGGTCACCCGCAAGGCCGGCACCGAGCGCGCCTTCACCGGCCCCTACTGGGACGAGAAGTCGGAGGGGATGTACCGCTGCGTCTGCTGCGGCACCGAGCTCTTCTCCTCGGACACCAAGTTCGACTCCGGCACCGGCTGGCCCAGCTTCACCGAGCCGGCCAACCTCGAGCACGTCGAGCTGCGGCCCGACAACAGCCTCTTCATGCGGCGCACCGAGGTCGTCTGTAAGCACTGCGACGCTCACCTCGGCCACGTCTTCGACGACGGCCCCGCCGACCGCGGCGGCAAGCGCTACTGCATCAACGGCTGCGCGCTGACGCTCGATAAAAAATAAGCGCGCCCGGACGCGAAGCGGAGGACGCGCGACTGGTTTCTTAGAGCGCGCCGCCGCCGGCGCCCAGGTAGCTGAACCGCACCGCCAGCGCCACCGCCTCGGTGCGGGTGTCGACCTCGAGCTTGGCGATCGCGTTGCGCACGTGGGTGTGCACGGTCGCCGGGCTCAGCTGCAGCCGGTCGGCGATCTCTTTCACCCGCAGCCCCTCGGCTAGCAGCTCGAGGATCTGGCGCTCGCGCGGCGAGAGGTCGAGCAGTTTCTCCACCTCGGATGGTTTACCGCCGGCGAAGTCGCCGCCGAGGAAGGTGCCGCCCTGGGTCACCGCTTTGACCGCTTTGGCGATGTCCTCCGCTGGGGCCGACTTCAGCACGTAACCGGAGGCCCCGGCCCGCAACGCCAGCGCCAGCAGGTCGGGCTGGGCGTGGGCAGTGAAGATGATCACTTTGGTCCGCGGCCGGACTTTTAGGACCTCCTTGGTCGCCTCGATCCCGTCGCGCTTGGGCAGCTCGACGTCGATGATGAGGACGTCGGGTTCCAGTTCCTTGACGACGTTGACGACGTCGCGGCCGTTGCCCGCCTCGCCGACAATTTCGACGATCGGCGAGTTCGCCATCCGGGCTTTGATCGCGTCGCGGACGATCTCATGGTCGTCGCAGAGAACCACCCGCCTTGCGTCTCGCACTCCTCCGGTGCTCATGCGGCCGCGATTCTCGCAGGCGCTCCGTACTGATGCAAAGAATTGGGTAGCGTGAAACTCCCGTCGCTCTCCTGCCGGTTCTCGATCAGGGCGATGATCGTGCGGCCGACGGCACATGCGGTGCCGTTGAGCGTGTGGACCGCCTGTGGCGAAGCTCCCTCCTCCGGGCGGTAGCGGGCGCCGAGCCGGCGCGCCTGGTAATCGGTCGTGTTCGAGCAGGAGGTGAGCTCGCGGTAGCGCCCCTGGCTCGGGATCCAGGCCTCGCAGTCGTACTTCTTCGCGGCCGGGGCGCCGAGGTCGCCGACGGCGACGTTGACGACGCGGTAGGGGATCTCCAGGGCGCCGAGGATCCGCTCCTCGATCGCCAGCAGCCGCTCGTGCTCGTCGGTCGAGGCGCTCGGCTCGACGAACGAGAACATCTCGACCTTGTCGAACTGGTGGACACGGAAGATGCCGCGGGTGTCGCGGCCGGCGGCGCCCGCCTCACGGCGGAAGCAGGTCGAGAAGGCGCAGTAGCGCAGCGGCAGCGCGGCGGCATCGAGAATCTCGTTCGCGTGCAGGCCGGCGAGGCCGACCTCCGAGGTGCCGGTGAGGAAGAGCTCGTCCTTGGGGATTTCGTAGATCTGGTCGCGGTCGCCGGGGAGGAAGCCGGTCCCCTCCAGCGCCTCTTCGCGGACCAGGACCGGCGGCACGACCGGCTCGTGGCCCTCGCCGCGGACGGTCTCGATCGCGAAGCGGACCAGCGCCAACTCGAGCAGGACCAGATCCCCCTTCAGGTAGGCGAAGCGCGAGCCGGAGAGCTCGGCGGCCTTCTCCATCTCGATCAGGCCGAGCGCGGTGCCGATCTCGAGGTGGTCGCGCGGCTCGAAGCCGAACTCGGGGCGCTCGCCGACCTCGCGGATGACGACCGCGTCCTCCTCGGTCATCCCTTCCGGCGCGTCAGGGTCGGGGATGTTCGGCAGCTTCGGGGCCAGATCCCCGAGCTTGGCCTCGACCTCCTCCAGCTCCTCTTTCGCCGTCTCGATCCGCTCCTTCAGGCCTTGGACGGTCGCCATCAGATGCTCCGCCTCGGCCTCCTCCCCCGCCTGTTTCTTCTCGCCGATCTGCTTGGAGAGAGTCTTCCGCTCCGCCTGGGCGTTCTCGACTTCGGGCAGCAGCTCGCGCCGCCGCGCGTCCAGGGCCAGCAGTTCGTCCACCTGCTCGGCCGCGCCCCGCCGCGCCAACGCGGCTTTGACCCGCTCGGGATCGGAGCGGATCGCTTTCAGGTCCAGCATGTGAGGCCTCGGCTTAGGGAGATTCCTGGCCGGGACGCGGCGAGGATTCTGCTTCTTCCCCGGCGTACTTGGCGACGAATTTGGCGACCGCCTTGGCTTCGTCGCCGACGACGATGTTCTGGGGCATGATCGCGCCCGAGAAGCCGCCGTTCTGGATCGCGAAGAGGGCGGTTTCGTAGGTCTCGGTCCGGCCGTTCAGGTTCGGTCCCTGGGTGCGCTCGCCGCGGTTGCCGCTGCCCTGCGTCCCGGCGGCGCTCAGCGTGTGACAGCCCGAGCAGTGGGTGGCGAAGAGCTCGGCCCCTTCGTAGTTGGGATCGCTCTTAGAGAGGGAGATCCCTTCGGAGCCGAAGCCGCAGGCGGAGAGGCCGAGGGCGGCGGCGAGGACAACTGCTATGACCAGCGCGGAACGCATGCGGCGGGCATCATATTGTCTAGCTCCCCCGCGATGCCGCCGCCCGATCCAGCCCGCTTCCGAGCCGCCATGGCGGGGCTCCCCACCGGCGTCACGATCGTCACCGCCAACGGGCCCGACGGCCCGGCCGGGGCGACCGCCAACGCCGTCTGCTCCCTCTCGATCGAGCCGATGATGATGCTCGCCTGCCTCGACCGCGGCTCCCGCACCCTGCTCGCCGTCCAGGCCGCCGATCGCTTCGGCATCAGCGTCCTCCACGCCGGCCAGGAGCCGATCGCCCGCGCCTTCGCCACCAAGGCCCCGGTCGGCGAGAAGTGGTCCGGCGTCGCCTGGAGGGACCGCGACGGCATCCCAGCCATCGACGACGCCCTGATCTGGATCGCCTGCGACCTCCGCGACGTCCTCGCCGCCGGCGACCACGTAATCGTTACCGGCGAAGTCCGCTCCCTGGAGACCCGAGAGGGCGATCCGCTCGTCTTCCATGGCGGCGAATACCGCCCGCTGACCTGACGATCAAAGAACTCAGTGTGAAGTTGAGCACCTCCAGGGTGCCGAATTCCACTCTGAGAAGATGAAGCGATGACGGAGACGTTCCAGGAACCGGGTTGGTTCACGAAGAACGTCATCAATCGCATCATCGCCTTGATGACGAAAGCCGGCCTTAGCGTCGCCGGCTCGCGAGTGCTGGAAGTGAAGGGCCGCAAGAGCGGCGAGTGGCGGAGAACGCCAGTCAACCTGCTCGTCTTCGAAGGCGACCGCTACCTCGTCGCCCCACGCGGCAACACCCAGTGGGTGCGCAACATGCGAGTCAGCGGCGGCGGCCGCCTCGTGCTCGGCCGCCGGACTGAGGAGTTCATGGCAAAAGAGGTACCAGAGGACGACCGCGTGCCCCTCCTCCGCGCCTACCTCGAAAAGTGGAAGTGGGAGGTCGGCGCCTTTTTCGGTGGCGTCGGTCCGGATGCCAGCGACGAGGAGCTGCGCCGCATCGCTCCCGACCACCCCGCCTTTCGGATCGACTAAAGCCCGCTGGTTCCTGCCGCCCGCAGGGCGAGAAAGAAGATGACGCCGCAGCTGACGGCCATGATTCCCATCTCGCGGCGGACGATGGCTAGGGCCAGGGATTCCTGGTCGGCTTGGGGGAGGTTCTCGTAGTCGGTTTCGCCGACCTCGCGCTGGGCGGCGTCGGCGCGGGCGCCCTCGGCGATGAAGGAGACGAGAATGGGGAGGATGCCGTAGAGGTAGTGGAGGCCTTCCTTCGGCTGGTGGTTGGTGACGACGAGGAGACCGCCGAGGAGGGCCTGGACGAAGACCGAGACCTGGGCGGCGCGGAGCAGGTACCAGAAGTTGATCGAGGGCCGATTGCGGTACCAGGCGATGCCGCCGACGAGGCCCGCGGCCGCATTTAGCGCGATCAGGCAGACGCCGACCGCGATGTGGAGGCCGACCACCTCCTAATCCCGCCTAAAGGGGTCGGGATTCGGCTTGCTGATGCGGAAAATCACTATGTAGCAACATGTCACAAAGTCGGTATATAACAGGGGGTACGGCGGCTAACGCCGGGGTATCTGATCCTCGGACCGCGCCGCCCGCGACAACACCACCTCCCCGTGCTGAAGAGCTACCTACCGATCCTCGTCTTCGCCTTCCTCGGCCTCACGGTCGGCGGCGTCTTCGCGCTGGTCAACCACCTCGTCGGCCCGAACAAGCTGTCGGCGCGGACCGCAGCGGGCAAACGCCAGGGCGAGCCCTACGAGTCCGGGATCCCGGTCGAGCCGACGAAGGGGCTGCGCTTCGGCGTCAGCTTCTACCTCGTCGCGATGCTCTTCATCCTCTTCGATATCGAGGTCGTCTTCCTCTACCCCATCGGGGTCATCCTCAAGGCGGCCGACAGCCTCCTCGTCCTCGGCGAGGTCGTCACCTTCGTCGTCCTCCTCCTCGTCGCCTTCGTCTACGTCTGGCGGAAGGGGGCCCTGGATTGGAGGTAGAGCGCCGCTCCCTGCGCGAGAAGCAGCTTGCCGCCCGCGACGTGCTCCGCGGCGACCTCGAGGGCGAGGACCTCGAGAGCTACGTCGAAGAGCGCACCCTCACCACCACCTTCGAGAAAGCGCTCAACATGGCGCGGGCGAACTCGATCTTCCCGCTCACCTTCGGCCTCGCCTGCTGTGCGATCGAGGGGATCCCGATGGCGGCCGTCACGGCCCGGTACGACATCGCCCGCTTCGGCGCCGAGGCTGGCCGCGCCTCGCCGCGCCAGGCCGACCTAATGGTCCTCTCGGGCCGGGTCTCGGTGAAAATGGCGCCGGTCATCCGCCGCCTCTACGACCAGATGCTGGAGCCGAAGTGGGTGATGGCGATGGGCGCCTGCTCCTCCTCGGGCGGGATGTTCGCCAACTACGCCGTCCTCCAGGGCGCCGACAAGTTCCTCCCGGTCGACATCTACGTGCCGGGTTGCCCGCCGCGGCCGGAGGCGGTCCTCTACGGCTTCACCAAGCTGCAGCGCCAGATCATGGGCAACCCCGACCAGGGCTGGCGCCAGCGCTACAGCGCCTACGGCACCGAGGAGTGGGCGCGCGGCGGGGCGCGGAGCGAACCCAGCCCCGAGGCGGCCAGGGCCTACGAAGAAGCGCGGGAGCTGTCCCTTGCCTGACGCTCCCGGACTCGAGCTGATCCGGGGAGAAATCGATCGCGACTGCCCCGGCGCCGTGCTCGCCACCTCCTTCGACCGCGCCCAGGCGGCGCTGATCGTCGGCCCCGAGCGGGTGCTTGAGGTGCTGCGCTGGCTCAAGGACCAGCCGGGTCACCGCTACGACTTCCTCTCCTCGCTGCATGCCGCCGACTATCTGCCTAACGAACCGCGCTTCGGGGTTCACTACGAGCTGATCAACCGGGATCGGGTTGAGCGGGTTCGGGTCAAAGCGATGCTTGATGGTGGCCGGCCCGCGGGTCCAGTCACGGCAGGGGACCCACCCTCCCCTGCAACTACGCAGGGGAGGGTCCCCCCTACCGCGCCACCCGCGGGAAGGGCCGTGGAGCAACTTCCGGAGATCGACTCTTGCGTGGAGCTGTTTCCGACGGCGGAGGCTCAAGAGAGAGAAGTTTTCGACTTCTTCGGAATTGTCTTCAGAGGGCATCCGAATTTGACGCGGATCTTGATGCCGGATGACTACGTGGGGTGGCCGCAGCGCCGGGACTTTCCAGTCGGCGGCGAGCCGGTGACGTTCACTTACAACGAGCGGTCCTATGACTGAAGCGGCTGGGACCAGACCGTCAAGCGCAAGCGCCCCTCCCGCGGGTGACGTCGTAGGGGGGACCGCCCCCTGCGCAGTTGCAGGGGGCGGTGGGTCCCCTGCGGCGGCAGGACCCGCGGGCCAGAGCTCCGAGGTGATGACGGTCAACGTCGGGCCGCACCATCCGGCGACCCATGGGGTGTTGCGGCTCGTCGTCGACCTCGAAGGGGAGGTCGTGCGGGAGGTGCGGCCGGTGATCGGCTACGTCCACACCGGGATCGAAAAGTCCTGCGAGGACAAGAGCTACTGGAAGGTGATCCCCTTCGTCGAGCGGATGGACTACGTCTCCTACTTCTTCCAGATGGAGGCCTACTGCGGCGCCGTCGAGCGTCTGATCGACCTCGAGATCCCGCCCCGCGCCAAATACCTGCGGACGCTCTTCCTCGAGCTCAACCGCATCCACTCGCACCTCGTCTGGCTCGGCACCACCGCGCTCGACCTCGGCGCGATTTCGATGCTCTGGTACTGCTTCCGCGAGCGCGACAAGATCCTCGACCTCTTCGAGATGGCGACCGGCCAGCGGATGCACACGCGCTACTTCCAGGTCGGCGGCGTGATCGAGGACATCCCGGTCGGCTTCGAGGCCAAGTGCCGCAAGTTTGCCGAGGAAATGCCGGTCCGGGTCGGCCAGTACCAGGACCTGCTCGACCGCAACGAGGTCTTCCTCCAGCGCACCAAAGGGACCGGGATCGTCCCCCGCGAGCGACTCCTGGAGCTGGGCGTGACCGGGCCGCTGCTGCGCGCCGCCGGCGACCCGTGGGACCTGCGCAAGGCCTTCGACTACCTCGCCTATCCGGAGATGGACTTCAAGATCCCGGTCGGGACGGTCGGCGACAACTACGACCGCTACCGAGTGCGGGTGGCGGAGATGGTCGAGAGCGCCCGGATCGTCGTGCAGTGCCTCGACGCGCTCCCCGAGGGCCCCTACATCGCCGACGACCGCAAGTACGTGCTGCCGCCGCGCTCGGAGCTCTCGACCTCGATGGAGTCGCTGATCCATCACTTCAAGCTCGTCACCGAGGGCTACCGGGTGCCGCCCGGCGAGGTCTACTACGCAATCGAGGGACCGCGCGGCGAGCTCGGCTGCTTCGTCCTCGCCGACGGCTCGGCGAAGCCGGCCCGGGTCCACTTCCGCGACCCCTCCTTCGTCAACCTGCAGGCCTTCCGCGACATGGCGCTCGACGGCTATGTCGCCGACATGATCGCCTCACTGGGGATGCTGGATCCGATCCTGGGAGGGGTGGATCGGTGAGCGAACTGCCCGTTGATCCCGCGGTTCGTGAGGGACGGATTCCTGCTCGTGCTGAGGAGGAGATTCCTGAGCTTCATGAGGTTGATTGCCCCGAGGAGCTGCGGGAGCGAATTGAGACTTTGATGGGGCGTTACCCCGATCGGCGCTCAGCTTCTATTCCGGCGCTTTGGGCTGTGCAGGAGATCTATGGGTGGTGCACGCCGGAGGGGATTCGGCAGGCTGCTGCGGTGATGCAGGTGACGCCGGCCTACCTGGAGTCGGTGGCGAGCTTCTACGACCTGCTGCACACCTCGCCGGTCGGGCGCCACCGGATCGAGGTCTGCACCAACATCAGCTGCTGGATGCGCGGCGGCGATCGCCTGCTCGACGCCTTCAAGGCAGCGGCCGAGGGCGACGAGGACTTCTTCGTCACCGGCTTCGAGTGCCTCGGCGCCTGCGACATCGCCCCGATGGCCTCGATCGACCAGCGCTACTACGGCCCGCTGGAAGCGGCCGAGGCCGGCACCGCGATCGAGCAGCTGCGCGCCGGCGCCGAGGTGCTCCCCGACAAGGCGCTGGCGAAGCGCGGGCTGGCGGGGGACTCCTGATGGCGCACCAACTGGAGAAGCGCGTCCTGCTCGAGCACGCCGAGGACCCGGCGCTGCGCACGCTCGACGGCTACCGGCGCCTCGCCGGCGGCTACGCGACGCTGGAGCGCGCTTACAAGGAGATGGAGCAGGACGAGGTCCTCAAGGAGCTCGAAGACTCGGGCCTGCGCGGCCGCGGCGGCGCCGGCTTCGCGATGGGCAAAAAGGCCTCCTTCCTCCCCCGCGGCGACATGAACAAGTACCTCTGCTGCAACGCGGACGAGTCCGAGCCGGGCGCCTTCAAGGACCGCGAGCTGATGCAGCGCAACCCCCACCAGCTGATCGAGGGGATCGCGATCGCCGCGCTCGCCGCCGACGCCGGCCACGCCTTCATCTTCATCCGCGGCGAGTACGACGAACAGGCCGACATCCTCGACCGGGCGGTCGCCGAAGCCTACGAGGCGGGCTACCTGGGGACCAACATCCTCGGCTGCCACCGCGACCTCGAGCTGGTCGTCCACCGCGGCGCCGGCGCCTACATCTGCGGCGAGGAGACCGCCCTGCTCGACGCGCTGGAGGGCAAGCGCGGCAACCCGCGCCTGAAGCCGCCGTTCCCGGCGGTGCAGGGCCTCTACGGCGGGCCGACGCTGATCAACAACGTCGAGACGCTCTCCAACGTCCCCCACATCGTCCGCCACGGCGCCGAGTGGTTCAAAGGCTTCGGCACCGAGCAGTCGCCCGGGACCAAGGTCGTCTCGGTCTCCGGCGGCGTCCGCCGCCCGGGCAACTACGAGGTCGAGCTCGGCATCCCGACCCGCGAGCTGATCTACGACCTCGCCGGCGGTCCCGAGCCCGGCCACGAGATCAAGGCCTTCTTCCCCGGCGGGTCCTCCTCCCCGGTGCTGAAGGCCGAGGAAGGGCTCGACCTCCCCTACAGCTTCGAGGCGATGGCCGAAGCGGGCTCGATGCTCGGCTCCGGCTCGATCATCGTCTGCGACGACCGCGTCTCGATCCCGCACCTGGCGCTGCGGACGGCGCGCTTCTACCACCACGAGTCCTGCGGCAAGTGCGTCCCCTGCCGCGAGGGCACCAACTGGACCGTGAAAATGCTGGAGCGGATGGTCCGCGGCGAGGCGACGCCGCTGGATCTCGACATCGTCAGCTCGGTCCAGCAGAACATCATCGGCCACTGCCTCTGCGTGTTCGGCGACTCGATGGCGATGCCGGTCGGGGCGATGGTCCGCAAGTTCCGAGAGGAGTTCGAAGCAGTGATGGAAGACCCCGAGCTGGTGCTCGACCCGCACGCCGTCGTCCGCGGCGCGCCGGAGACGCTGGGAGCCTCGACGTGAGCCCCGCCGGCCGCGAGGTGACGATCACGATCGACGGGCGCGAGGTGCCGGCGATCGAGGGCGAGATGCTCCACGATGCCGCCCGCAAGGGCGACGTCGAGATCCCCTACTTCTGTTACGAACCGAAACTCGGCGATCCGGTCGGCGCCTGCCGCATGTGCCTGGTCGAGATCGAGGGGATCCCGAAGCTGCAGACCTCCTGCTCGACGCCGGTGCGCGAGGGGATGGTCGTCCACACCCGCACCGAGCAGGTGAAGGAGGCCCAGAGCGCGGTCGTCGAGTTCCTCCTCGTCAACCACCCGCTCGACTGCCCCGTCTGCGACAAAGGCGGCGAATGCCCGTTGCAGGACATCTCCTACGGCTGGGGCCCGGGCCGCAGCCGCGTGATCGACGAAAAGCGCCACTTCGAGAAGCCGATCGAGCTCTCGCCGCTGGTCGCGATCGACCGTGAGCGCTGCATCCTCTGCTACCGCTGCGTCCGCTTCAGTCAGGAGGTCTCCGAGGACGCGCAGCTGCAGCTGCTGGACCGCGGCGACCGCACCTACGTCGGCACCTTCGACGACCGGCCCTACGTCGCGCCGTTCCACGGCAACATCACCGACATCTGCCCGGTCGGGGCGCTGACCAACTACACCTACCGCTTCCGCGCCCGGCCCTGGGACATCGAGCACGCGGGCTCGGTCTGCACGCTCTGCCCGAGCCAGTGCAACGTCAGCTTCACCGTCCGCGACGAGAAGGTGAAACGGGTGATCGCCCGCGACAACGCCGAGGTCGACGACGGTTGGCTCTGCGACCGCGGCCGCTACGGGTTCGAGATGTTCGACGCGCCGGAGCGGGTAGACGGGCCGCGGCTGAAAGGCGGCGCCGAGGTCGGCTGGGAGACCGCGATCGCGAAGGCCGCCGAGGGTCTACGCGCTGCAAGCGGGGGGAGGCGGGGGTGGCCCTCTCCGGACAACAGCGGGGAGGGTCCGGAGAGGACCACCCCCGCC
>JBQCEW010000124.1:0-7025 GCA_051959815.1 Solirubrobacterales bacterium | reverse complement strand
GCCAACCGTCTACATCGGCTCCGAAAACGGCAAGTTCTTTGCTCTCGACGCGCGTACCGGCAAGCCGCGCTGGCGCTACGACGTCGGCGGCGCGGTCCCCGGCACCGCCACGGTGATCGGCCACACCGTCTACACCTCCAGCTTCGAAACCCGGGAAACGACCGGCCTCGACGCCCGCACCGGCAAGCCCGTCTTCCACGTGAAACAGGCCGGCTACACCCCGATGGTCTCCGACGGCAAGCGCCTGTACCTGGTCAGCTACTTCGGCATCGAGGGACTCGAACCGGCCAAGCGCTGAGCACGCCGCTCAGGGGATCGGGCTGTGCGCCCGGCTCGCGTCGAGCTCGAAGATGCGGAAGTCGGCGCCGAGCACCGGCTGGGAGACGTTGTGGACGGGCGTCTCGCCGATCGTCCCGTCGGGCGAGCCGGCGTGCGCGTGCCCGTGCAGGACCAGGTCGGGACCGTGCTCGAGGATCGGCGCCGCCAGGCGGTCGCTGCAGAGGAAGACCCAGATCTCCCGCGGCTCCCCCTCCAGCGTCGCTTCGGCCGGCGAGTAGTGGAGGAGGACGATCCGCACCGGGCAGGTCGCGACCTCGCGCAGACCCGCGTCGAGCGCTTCCACTTCTTCGGTCGCCTCCTGGTAGACCGCTCGCAGCGAGGGCTCGCCGAAGTCCGGCAGGTGACGCGGCGCGAAGCCGCCGACGAACCCCTTGACGCCGACGATCCCGACCTCCGCCCCGCCGGCCTGGCAGACGGCGGCGCTGCGGTCGAGCATGTGGACCCCGCCGTCGGCGAGCCGCTCGAGGATCGCCTCGGCTTCGTCGGCGTGCCAGTCGTGGTTGCCGAGCACCGCGTAGACCGGCGCCTGGGTCTGCGCCGCCGCCTCGCAGAGGATTTCCGCCTCGTCGAGCCGGCCGTGGCTGGTCAGGTCCCCGGCGACGAGGACAAGGTCGACGTCGTCGCCGAGCCGCGCAAAGGACTCGACCACCTGCTCGCGATTGGAGTCGCGGCAGTGGATGTCGCCCGTAGCCGCGACCCGCAGCCGTCGTCCGTCGCCGTTCTGCGATCCCATCGTCCGCTCCCCTACCCGCCTCGCCGCACGTTTACCGCCCGCCACCGTGGGGCAGCGAGTAGGTGCATGGCGGAGGGTCTGGGCAAGAACGAGGTCGCCGCGGAGCTGACCGAGAGCCTCAAGCGCGCGGTCGCGGCGCTGGACGGGCAGGGCATCCCCTACCTGCTCGGCGGCGGGCTCGGCTGCTGGGCGCGCGGCGGCCCACCCTCCTCCAACGACATCGACCTGATGGTCAAGCCCGAGGACGCCGAGCGCGCTCAGCAGGCGCTCGCTGAGGCCGGGATGCGCCCCGAGGACCCGCCGGAGCAGTGGCTGCTGAAGGCCTGGGACGGCGACATCCTCGTCGACCTCATCTTCGAACCCTCGGGGATGCGGATCGACGAGGAGACGATCGCGCGCGGCGAGACGATGAGCGTAGAGGCGATGAAGGTCCGAGTGATGGACCTCAACGACATCCTCGTCACCAAGCTGCTCGCCCTCGACGAGCACAGCGCCGACTACCGCGACCTGATCCTCATCACCCGCTCCCTGCGCGAGCAGATCGACTGGGAGCAACTGCGCGAGCGCACCGCCTCGAGCCCGTTCGCCGTCGCCTTCTTTGCCCTCGCCGACGGGCTGGAGATCAGCCCGACGACGGTCGAGAGCTAGCGCCCGCGCCTACTTCAGCGCCGCGAGGATCTCGCCGGCGGCGCGTTCGCCGGATTCGACGGCGCCGTTGAGGTAGCCCTGGAAGTCGATCGAGGTGTGCTCACCGGCGAAGTGGCAGTTGCCCTCCGGTTCGCGTTCGGCGCCGGCGAACTTCGTGTACTGGCCGACCTTCCAATAGGAGTAGGAGCCGTGGGTCCACTGGTAGCCGGTCCAGTAGTCAATCGTCGCCCTGCCGTTCCAGCGGCTGGAGATGCCGGGCAGCACCGGCTCGATCTGTTTGAGGAACTGCGCCGCGCGTTCGGCCGGCGTGCCGGTGCCGAAGCTGGCACCGATCGTGCCGCCGGTGTAGTCGACGAGGATCCCGCTGGTCCCCGGCTGCGCCCGCGTCACCTCCCAGGTGTTCTGGTAGCCGGTGTCGGCGTAGGTCTCGCCGGTGCAGCCGAGCGAGCTCCAGAGCCGGTCTTTGAACTGGACGTGCAGCTTCGAGTTGGTCCCCATCCCCATTTCCTGGATCGCCGTCGTCTTCACCTGAGAGAAGCCGGCCTTGGCGTAATCGATCGTGCGCAGGATCGAGAACGGCAGGGCGAGAACGACCTGGTCGGCGGTGACGGTGGTGGTGCTGCTGCCGGACTGGAAGGCGAGCCGGTAGCTGCCGTCGGCGTTGCGGCGGATCGAGGTCAGCGCCGAGCCGGTCGTGATCTGCCCCGGCAGCGCCGCGGCGAGCCGCGTCGGGATCTGGTCGTTGCCTCCGCGCACGTGGTACTTCTCGTTCGAGGGGCCGAAGATCCGCAGCTGCCCCTGCCCCGAGAAGCCGAGCAGGTAGAGCATGTTGAGCGAGCTCTGGACGTTGGTCTCGGCGCCGTACTCGATGTTGTAGGCGACGTCGAGGAGCTGCCCGAGCTTCGATTTCAGCCCGCCGGGCACGTAGGCCTGGATCCAGTCGGCGATCGACATCGCGTCGAGTTCGCGCCCGCGCTGGGTCGAGGAGTTGTAGAGCGTCGGGTAGCTGGCGGCGGAGACGTCCTTGTGGATCTGCTGCCAGATTTCCTTCAGGTCGTCGGTCGCTTCTTCGAACGAGTACGGCTGGCCGTCGAAGTAGTGGAACGGCTCGGTCCCGTTGACCTCGGCGGCGTGCAGGTTGTCGAGGTCGAGCCCCAGTTCCTGCGCGAGCTGGCGGATTTCGGTGTGGCCCTGGTCGATCAGCTCGCCGCCGTGCTCGCCGATCTGCCCTTCGGCAAAGTCGCCGCGGCGGGTCCAGCAGCGGCCGCCAAGCCGGTCGGAGGCCTCGTAGAGCTGCGCGCGGACTCCCGCCTGCTTCAGCCGGTAGGTGCAGGTGAGCCCGGCGAGACCACCCCCGACGACCACGACCCGCGGCGCCGTCGCCGCCAAGACCCGCGGCAGCGGTCCGCTCAGCATCGCCGCAGCGGCGATCCCGGCCCCGCCCGCGAGCAGCTCACGCCGGCGCAGTCGCGAGGAGTCGAGAAGCGTCCCTTCGTCAGAGGCTTCGCGCGCCTCCGCCTCGGCAGCCGCCGCGGCGGCCTCGCCCAATCTCCTCACTAGCGGCGTCCTCCCCATCGCGGCCAGAGTCCCATGCCGCCCTCGCCCAAGCAAGTGACGAAAGGTCCAGACGGAGCCTCCCGCTTAGGACAAGCGGGGGTACAACGAGTCCGCGCCAGACCCCATATATCCGGGTCAACCGCGGACTCGCGAAGCTAGGCGAGTCGCGCCTCCAACGCGATCTCCGGCACACCCGCCAGCGCCCGTGAGATCGGGCAGCCCTCCTTCGCTTTCTCGGCGTAGGAGCGGAAGGTGTCCATGTCGATGCCGGGCACCGACCCCTCCGCCTCGAGCTCGATCCGCGCCACGGTCGGCAGCCCGTCGACGTTGCGCAGGTGCACCTTCGCCTGTGCCCGCACCGAGTCCGCCACGTGCCCGTCTTCGGCGAGCATGTTGCTCAGTGCCATCGCGAAGCAGGAAGCGTGCCCGGCCGCGATCAGCTCCTCCGGGTTCGTCCCTTCCCCCTCCTCGAAGCGCGAGGCGAAGGAGTAGCTCCCCTCGAAAGCGCTCTCGCCGACCTTGACGGTGCCCGACCCGCCTTTGAGGTCGCCTTTCCACTCGGCGCTGCCGTTCCTCGTCGCCATGCCTGCTCCCTTCGTTGCTGGTACGAGGCGTGGCTACCCCGAGAGCCGCCCGGGAATCCTTCGCCCCGAACTCGCGCCGACCGCTCATTCAGAATCTCGGCCATGAGGTCACCCGGAGCCGCCCGCGTGGCGCTCGCGCTCACCGGCTTCTACTGCCTCTACATCGGCGCGCTCGCCGCCTTCGCGCCGCACACCTTCTACGACGACTTCCCCTTCTTCGCCCACTGGGTCGAGCTGCTGCCCCCTTACAACGAGCATCTCGTCACCGATGTCGGTGGCCTCTACCTCGGCTTCGCCGTCCTCTTTGGCTGGGCGGCGTGGCGACCGGAGCCAAACCTCACCCGTGCTGCCTCGGTCGCCTTCCTCGTCGTCGTGGTCATCCACCTGGTCTTCCACGCCGCGCACCTGGACGGGTTCGGGACCGCGGACGCGATTGGAGAGATCGCGTCGCTGGCGTCGCTGCTGATCCCGCCCGCAGTGGCGATCTGGGCGGCGGGACCGGCCCGCTGACTCATTCCCGCAGGAAGAAGCCGGGCTTGCCGTACCCCCGGGCACCCAGGTGGCGCAGCATCCGGTCGACCTCACCGGCCGTGTAGCGCCCCGACGCCACCAAGGACGACCTACAGACGCGCGCCCTGCTCACGAGCCGTGCCTTGACCGTTTTCTGGATCAGGGAGACCTGGTTCAGCGCGCTCTCGGAGACTTCCGGGTTCGAGGCGATGTCTTCGTAAGCGGCTTCGGCGTCGGCTTCGCTGAGGTGATCCCCCAGGTTCTTGGTGAGACACCTGGTCAGCGGCGGCGATGCCCCGGCTTCGCCGAGCCCGGCCGAGACCCGGCGGACCAGGCTGTCCTTGTCGGTGGCCGGCGAGCAGCCGGCCAGCGGCAGGGTCGCGACAGACAGAACGACCGCGGCCACCCACGCCGGCCACGCAGATCTCATCCTCACGAGACGACTGGCCATACCTCCGCGCAGGTCCGGCCGTTCGACCTCACGATCGTATGGGGCCCCGTCGATTTCGCCTGATTGGATCGGAGCTTGCGGAAGAGCAGGCGCCCGAATTCGTAGTCGTGTTCCTTGATCCAATCCCATGGATTGTGCCCGTGGATGAAGATCGCGTTTTTCCCCTTGGGCAACAAGCCCTGACAGAATTCCAGCTTGTTCTGGAAGCGGAAGTGGATTTCTCCGTTTTCTTCCCACGATTCAAGTCCGGTTTTGGCAACCCAGAAGTAACCGACGAAGTCGTTGACGATGTCCTGCCGGGCATCCCAGCTGAACGGCTTGGTCTCATGGTGCAGCGCGTACAGAAGCCCGTCTTCGATTTCTTCATGTTCGCCGATCGTGCTCCGAATCATCAGAGCCGTCCAGAAGCCGTGCTGGAAAGCGTTGCCCCGCGTACTTTGATCGAACTGGTTCCTGTTGGTGAAAAGGGCACCGCGTGCGTTGAGCGCAAGCCGCCGGTCGTCTGCGAACCTTGCACACTCACCGAGGTTGACGATGCAGAATTCTATTTCCCACTTGTTCATCTTCGCCACTACGCCAAGCGCTTCTCCAATCGGGTCGAAGACGGAGCTGATCGACGCAAGATAGGCCGTTTCGGCGGCTTCGATGGCAGGCAGGTGCTCCGCCAGTTCCGGGTCCGATCCGGTAATGGCCGCAGCCAAGCTGCGAACGTTGCTCGTTTCGCCATCGACGGCGAGAGTCGAGCGGCCGCCGCTGGTGGGCACCCGGTAGATCACCCCGCCGCGAATGTAGGCGATTTCCGAGCCGTCGGGCGAGTAGACCGGTTGGAGTGCCCTTTCCCCGTAGGGAAAGGCAGACGGCGCCACCAAATTGCTGCCCGAGCCATCCGGGTTCATGACGTAGATCCCCTGTTTTTCGTGGTAGCCCCCGCTTGAGAAGGCGATCTTGGTTCCGGCGGGATTGAAGGCGGGTTCCTCGCCCCATTCGAACAGTCTGGTCATGTTCGCTTCGGTGGCTTTTTCCTGGCTTTCGTGGAACGAGTAGAAGCCTAAGCCGCCTACCTCGAAGACCAAGGCGTCGGAGCTGGGGTCCACCGCGAGCGGCTCGTGGAGCGTGCCGTGCACTTCCCAGCTTTCCGTCGAAGTGGAGATGTTGATGTACTGGTTTATTTCGGTTAGCTGCTTTCCTCCGGTTCCATCAAGTTTCACCGAGTAGTACTGCCGCTCCTCGCGAGTGGGGCTTTTCACCACGCCTTTTTCGTAGAGGAGGCGACTGCCATCGTTCGAGAAGCTGACGTTGCTTTCCTTGCTGTGACCTTCCGTGATCGCGACCAGGGCCCCTTCTTCGCCGTCGGCGTTGGTCAGGACCACGCCGCATTTGAAGCTCACCAGAGAGCAGCCGTTGAAGGCGATCCTGGTGCCATCCGGGGAGACCTTGGGCGAGCCGAGGACTTTGAAGCCCGGCGTTTCGAGTTCTTCCACTTCTTTCCCTTCGGCGCTGGCGCGGTAGAGGAAGGTTTCGGCCGGGTTCCAGTCGGAGAACCCTTCCCAGGCGGCGCCGCCTTCGTCCCAGAACTCCGTGTAGACGAAGGAGCCGTCGGGGGCCCAGTCCATGCCGCTGATGTACGGACGTTCACCGCCGACGAACTGTTCCGGGGCGCAGCCGTTCACGTAGTCGCCTGGATCGTCCTCGAACGCCGCCGCGCAGATGGCTTCGGGCTGCGGGGTGCTGTCCGTGCGGACGACCATCGCTTTGGACCCGGCGGGGACGGCGGCCGCGACTTCTCCTCCTGAGATCGTCAGGGGAACTTTCTGCACCGCCCCGTTGGAGGCGATGACCAGCGCCGGCGGGATCACCGCTTCAACCGCATTTTCGACTTCGTTGTTCGCCCTGCGCAACTCGTAGGAGGCGGCTTCCAGGACCGTTTCGGTGTCCGCTAGTTTTTCCGGGTCGTCGATGCCCGTGGGCGGCGAGGGCACCTGCGCTTCGGGCAGGTCGATGCCTTTGGAGGAGACGACAGCGACGGAGCCGTCAGCGAGTTCTTCCAGCCACTGGCCGCTCTTCAGCGAAACCGTCCAGGAGAGGCTAGTCGGGGGGGGGGGGGCCCCGACAAAAAATAAGAACCAGGTGGCAAAACCCCAGATTCAGAATAAAAGTTAGGTTTTAGAGGGGGGGTTTTTGTTTAATACAAATAACACCCCAA
>JBQCEW010000123.1:0-7026 GCA_051959815.1 Solirubrobacterales bacterium | reverse complement strand
TTGATCGCTTCCCCCGGCGGTTTTAAGAGGCCGCGGTTGGCCTCGAGCAGGTCGGAGGGTTCCAGGCCGGGCCGGCGCGGCCGCGCGCCGACCAGGAGGCCGACGTTGGCGCCCTCGAAAGCCTGCTTCGGGTCGTCGGTGATGTCGATCCGCCGCAGCAACGGGAAGGCGCAGTCGTCGAGCTCCATCGCCGTCCCCTCGGCGGCTTTGATCGCCTGGGGGATCTCCAGCAGGCTCAGCTCGACCGGCGTGTCGGGGCCGAGCATCTGCCCGCTGGCGATGCGGAACAGGAGCGCGTAGCCGATCTGGCCGGCGGCGCCGGTAACGGTGACCTTTACAGGGGTGCTCACTAAATCCTCTCCTCGGAGTCGGGGGTTTGAAGACCGTCAGGCCATTGCGCGCTGGAGGTTCTCGTCGATTGCGGCGAGGAACTCCTGCGTCGTCTGGTACTCCTGGCCGCCACCCACCAGCAGCGCCAGGTCTTTCGTCATCTTCCCGCTTTCGACCGTCTCGATGCAGACGCGCTCGAGCGCCTCGGCGAAGCGCGAGACCTCGGGCGTGTCGTCCATCCGGCCGCGGGCGCCGAGCCCGCGGGTCCAGGCGAAGATCGAGGCGATCGGGTTGGTGGAAGTCGGATTGCCCTGCTGGTGCTGGCGGTAATGGCGGGTGACGGTGCCATGCGCCGCCTCGGCCTCGACCGTCTTGCCGTCGGCGCTCATCAGCACGCTCGTCATCAGCCCCAGCGAGCCGAAGCCCTGGGCGACGGTGTCGGACTGGACGTCGCCGTCGTAGTTTTTGCACGCCCACACATAGCCGCCCTCCCACTTCAGCGCGGCGGCGACCATGTCGTCAATCAGGCGGTGTTCGTAGGTGAGGTCGGCGGCCTCGAACTCGTCCTTGAACTCGTTCTCATAGACCTCGGCAAAGAGGTCCTTGAAGCGCCCGTCGTAGCGCTTGAGAATCGTGTTCTTGGTCGACATGTAGACGGGGAAGCCGCGGTCGAGGCCGTAGCGCATCGAGGCGCGAGCGAACTCCCGGATCGACTCGTCGAGGTTGTACATCGCCATCGCGATGCCGCCGCTGGGGAAGTCGTAGACGTCGAGCTCAATGGGCTCGGAACCGTCCTTCGGCGTGTAGGTGAGGGTCAGCGTTCCCTCGCCGGGGACCACCAGGTCGGTGGCGCGGTACTGGTCGCCGAAGGCGTGGCGGCCGATCACGATCGGCTTCGTCCAGCCCGGCACCAGCCGCGGGATGTTGGAGATCACGATCGGCTCGCGGAAGATGACGCCGCCGAGGATGTTGCGGATCGTCCCGTTCGGCGAGCGGTACATCTCTTTGAGGCCGAACTCCTCGACCCGCGCCTCGTCGGGGGTGATCGTCGCGCACTTGACGCCGACGCCGTGGCGCTTGATCGCTTCCGCCGCTTCGACCGTGATGCGGTCTTCGGTGGCGTCGCGGCTCTCGATCCCGAGGTCGTAGTACTCGAGCTCGACGTCGAGGTAGGGAAGGATCAGCTGCTCCTTGATGAACGACCAGATGATGCGGGTCATCTCGTCGCCGTCGAGCTCGACGACCGGGTTCTGGACCTGGATCTTGGCCACTGGCGGCGATGCTATCTAGGTCGCCGCGGCGCCCGTGCCCTGGCTGTCCGGCCAAGGTCGTGCCAGAATCCCTTGCGAATGGCAACGGTCGAACGTCCCGGCTTCGGAACCCACGAGGTGGCGAACCAGCCACCGCCGCTCACCGACTACAACGTCTTCGAGGCCGACAGCGTCCTGGTCGAGGCGGTTAAGCGCGAGGGCGCCGAGTGGGACCTGGAGCGGATCACCGCCGCAGGCGAGTACGCCGGCAGCGAGGCGGCGCAGGAGCTGGGCCGGCTCGCTAATGAGAACCCGCCGAAGCTGAAGACCCACGACCGCTTCGGCAACCGGATCGACATCCCGGAGTTCCATCCCTCCTGGCACGAGCTGATGGGCGTCGGAGTCAGCTTCGAACTCCACTCCTCGCCGTGGAAGGACCCGCGGCCGGGCGCCCACGTCGCCCGCGGCGCCGCCTTCATGTGCATGTCCCAGGCCGAGGCCGGGATTGGCTGCCCGATCTCGATGACCTACTCCGTGATCCCGGCGCTGCGCACGCAGCCCGAGCTGGCGGCCGAGTGGGAGCCACGCTTCCTCTCCTCCACATACGACCCGGGCAACCGGCCAGCTCCGGAGAAGGTCGGCGCCCTCGCCGGGATGGGGATGACCGAGAAGCAGGGCGGGACCGACGTCCGCGCCAACACCACCGTCGCCCGCCCGGTCAACGGCGGCGGCCCCGGCGCCGAGTACGAGCTGACCGGCCACAAGTGGTTCATGTCGGCGCCGCAATGCGACGCCTTCCTCGTCCTCGCCCAGGCCGACGGCGGCATCTCCTGCTTCCTCTTCCCGCGCTGGACGCCGGACGGCGAGCGCAACCGCTTCCGCCTGCGGCGACTGAAGGACAAGCTCGGCAACCGCTCCAACGCCTCCAGCGAGGTCGAGTTCGACAATGCCTCCGCCTGGCTGGTCGGCGAGGAGGGGGCCGGAGTGCGGACGATCATCGAGATGGTCAACCACACCCGCCTCGACTGCGTCCTCGGCGGCGCCACCGGGATGCGGGTCGGGGTCTCCCAGGCGATCCACCACGCGACCCACCGCTCGGTCTTCGGCCGCGAGCTCGTCGAGCAGCCGCTGATGCGCAACGTCCTCGCCGACCTCGCGATCGAGTCGGAGGCGGCGACGATCGGCGCGCTGCGCCTCGCCCGCGCCTACGACGAAGCGATCGCCGGCGACACCGACGCGCAGAACTTCAAGCGGATCGCCAACGCCGTCCTCAAGTACTGGACCTGCAAGCGCGCCGTGATCCATGCCGGCGAGGCGCTCGAGTGCCTCGGCGGCAACGGCTACGTCGAGGAGTCCGGGATGCCGCGCCTCTTCCGCGAGAGCCCCCTCAACTCGATCTGGGAGGGCTCGGGCAACGTCCAGTGCCTCGACGTCCTGCGGGCGATGGTGAAGAGCCCCGCCGCGCTCGAGGCCTTCTTCGCCGAGGTCGCCGACGGCGCCGCCGCCGAGCCCCGCCTGGCCACCTTCGCCGGCAACCTGCGCGACGAACTCCCCGGCGACCTCGAGACGATCGAGTCCCGCGCACGCCGCGTGGTCGAGAAGATGGCCCTGGCCCTCCAGGCTTCCCTCCTCGTCCGCTACGGCCACGAAGCCACCGCCAATGCCTTCTGCGCCTCCCGTCTCTCCGGCGACTGGGGCCAAGCCTTCGGCACCTTGCCGGCGGGAGTCGACTTCGGCCGCATCATCGAGCGCCACCGGCCGATCGCTTAAGAACTCGGGGGCAGCAACAAAGGTTCCAGCAGCGCGAGCCAGGCCCTGAGCAAAGCTGCTTTTCGCAAAGACGAGAGGTGGTCTACACTCACCTTTCTATCTTTACGAGGAGGAGCAGATGGCGATCCTTGAAATCAAGCTGAATCTTCCTGAGGGAACTACGGTCGAGATCAGTGGACTAGAGGGTCATATTTCGGCGGCGTCTCCCTCATCCAACGACAACGTTCGCCGCTACTTCACCGACTATTTGAGCAACAACGGCCGAAAAGTTTTCGGCGCTGCCGCTCGAATCGAAGATTTTCAAGGGCGGCCCGGGTTTACGTTCGAAGATCTAGCCGCAAACCTCAGCGTGACCTACGAGACGGTGAAGAGTTGGCATCGGACCAGCGGTCGATCAGCGAAGCGGTGGAGGCAAGAGACTGGTACCCAGGAGCCGATTCGCCTCGACTGGATCGCCTATGACGATGTAGCTCCTGGTGGGGGAGAGCGGACGATGTACCGACTGCCCGAGCATGTCGCCAGCGTCATCCGGGATTTACCTGTCTTCCAGAGCTGACGCTGTGGAATCCGCAGACTGGAGAAGTACGATCTGATGAATGACCAAAGCGGAGCTGCACGCGCAGATCGAGGAAATGACCGAGGCGGAAGCGGCGGAGGTAAAGCTCGTTTTCGCACCAGACTGGCCCTCCAAGGTGACCTTGATCAAGGAGATTCGCAAGCGGACCGAGACCAAGCCCATGAGCCGCGAAGATTTCGATCGGCACTTCGGATCGCTGCCCACCGACAGCGAGGGCTAAAGCATTGACAAGTGCGGGCGCGGGTCCGCGCTTTGAGGTTCGTGTCGTCGATGAGGTTCTCGCCGAGGATCTAGCTCACTGTACGCCAGCGGCAAGAGCGGCAATCGAGCCGGTAGTAAAGGCACTGCGGAAGAAAGGGGCTCCGCGGGGGTGGCTATTTCGCTGTGAAGAGGAAGGGAGAGACGGAACCCGTCTCGGCGGTTGCGTAAAGCTCTATATCCCGCCGCCTACCGGCCGGTGGGGTGCCGTCCTCGCTGCTGATGAAGAAAAGAGCAAACCTGCTCTGATTCTGATCGCGGTCGGCGAGCGGCACCCTGAGCGACCGTGGAAGCGGAGCGTCTACGAGATCGCCCATCGTCGCCTTCACCGATAGCTGCGAATGACGCCTGGCGATTCGGCTTAGCTCCTAACGGCGGCGTCGCGCAGGGCTCGCCCGACTTGCTCGATCGTGATCACGCCGCTGAGGCGGCCTTCGTGATCGACTGCCATCAGGGCGCCGAGGCGGCGGAGGTTCTGGTTGGCGAGGAGGGAGTCGAGGGGGGTGTCGTCGCGGATGAAGAGGCCGATGTCGTGGTCGACCAGGTCGGAGACATGGGAGCTGGCGCGGGAGACCTCGGGGACCTCGTCGGCTTTGTCGCGCTCGACCAGGCCGAGGAAGCGGTGGGCGGCGTCGACGACGGGGAACCAGGGCCAGCGGTAGCGGAGGAAGTACTCGTCGAGGGCGCGCTCGACGCTGATGTCGCCGGGGATCGCGACCGGCTCGCGGTCCATCACGTCGGCGACGCGGACGTCGCCGATGCGGCTGCTGATCGCGGTCTGCATCGCCGCCCCGCGGGCGGAACCGTTGATCACCATCCCGATCAGCGCCAGCCAGATGCCGTCGAAGACGTTGCCGGTGGCGGCGAGGGCGAGGCCGCCGCCGATGAAGAGGTAGCCGAAGAACCGTCCCAGGTTGGCGGCGAAGCGGGTCGCCTGGTTGCGGTTCCCGGTCCGCCACCAGACGATCCCGCGGGCGACGCGACCGCCGTCCATCGGGTAGGCGGGCAGCAGGTTGAAGACGAGGATGAGAGCGTTGACCGCCACCAGCCAGGCGATAAGCGCCATCAGCGCCGAGACGCCGGCGCTGGTTTGGTGGAGGGCGGCCTCGCGGAAGTCCGTCCAGCCCGTGATCGCGGTCCCGAGGATGCCGAGCACGACGACGATCGCCAGCGTCACCGCCGGACCGGCCAGGGCCACCTTCAATTCGGTGCCGGGCGAATCGGCTTCGCGGTCCATCCGCGCCATGCCCCCGAGAATCCAAAGCTGGATCCCGGAGATGCCGATGCGGTTGCGCAGCGCCACCACCGCGTGGCCGAACTCGTGCAGCAGGATCGAGCCGAAGAAACCGACCGCGCTGAGAACGCCGAAGAGGAACGGCGTCGTCCCGCCTTCGCCCAGCAGCACTTCGAAGAAGTTGGTCATCCAGATGATGACGAAGAAAAGAACGATGAACCAGGACCAGTCGACGCTGACTCTGATCCCGCGGACGTGGAAGAGGGTGATCGACCCACCGCCAAACATGGGCCAATGGTAAGCAGCTAGCGTCTTCGGCCGTGCCTGGCGAAGCGGATTGGCTGCGGGAGCGGCTTGAGGAACTGGAGCGGATCGAACGGCCATCCGCCTCGGAGGGGGAGCGGCGGGCCGCCGAGTGGCTGGTCGCCCGCTTCGCGGAGCTCGGCGCCCAGGCACGGATCGAGGCCGAGCCAGCGCACGGCACCTACTGGTGGCCGCTCGGGCTGGGCGCGGTCCTCGGGATCGTCGGCGCGACGCTGGCGCTGCGCGGCCGGCGAGTGCTCGGCGCCCTTTTCGGGTTGGCCGGCGCCGCCGGGATCGCCGAAGACTTCCCGCCAAGGCAGCGGCGGCTGCGCCGGCTCCTCCCCGCCCGCACCACCTACAACGTCACCTGCGAGCTCGGCGACCCCGACGCCGAGCGAACCGTCGTCTTCATCTCCCACCACGACGCCCCCCACTCCGGTCTCGTCTTCCACCCGAAACCGGCACAGGTCGCCGACCGGCTCGGCCTGATCGAGAAGACCGACACCAGCCCGCCGCTGATGGCGCCGGTGGTCGGCGGCCCGCTGCTGGCGGCGCTCGGCGCGCTCACCGGCAGGCGGGCGCTGACCAAGCTCGGCTTCCTCTGCAGCCTCGGGACGACGGCGGCGATGGCCGACATCGGCCTGCGCGAAGTAGTGCCCGGCGCCAACGACAACGGCGCCGCCTGCATCGTCCTGCTCGCCCTCGCCAAACGATTCCTCGCCGAGCCCCCGCAGGGCGTCCGCGTGATCCTGCTCTCCACCGGCTCCGAGGAGTCATTCAGCGAGGGGATGAAAGCCTGGGGCGAGCGCCACTTCTCCGAGCTGCCGAAGGAGAGCACGCTCTTCCTCTGTCTAGAGGCGCTCGGCTCCGACCACCTGCTCGTCCTGCGCGGCGAGGGCTTCCTGAAGATGAACGAGTACTCACCCCGCGCCCTCGCCTTCATGGAGGGAATCGCCGAGGAGATGGGCATCTGGCTCTTCCCCAACCTGCGCCTCCACAACGGCACCGACGGCCTCGAGTCCCTGGCCGCCGGTTACGAGACGGCGGTCCTCGCCAGCTGCAACGACCTGAAGCAAGCCAGCAACTACCACTGGCCCACCGACGTGGCAACCAACATCGACTTCGCCACCGTGGAACGAGCAACTGACCTCTGCCAAGAGTCGGTGCGTCGTCTGAGCCATCGGTGGCTGTCGTAGGGCCGGGGGGGGGGGGGGGGGGGGCCCCCCCCCCCCGGGGGGGGCCGGCCCCCCGCCCCCCGCCGCCCCCCCCCACCACCACCCGCGCGCAATAAAATCAAACGCGAG
>JBQCEW010000122.1:0-3246 GCA_051959815.1 Solirubrobacterales bacterium | reverse complement strand
GCCCGCCTGCGCGAGGGCCGCGCCGGCAAGTACCTGCCGCGGCCGCAGGTGGTTCGCCGCGAGGGCGGCAACGGCAGCGGGCCGTTCTATGACCTCGACCTCGACCGGCCGAAATCGATCGGACGCCTGCGCGGCTTCCAGGGCAACTTCGGCGTCTTCGTCCGCTCCTACGCGTACATCCTCAGCCTCGGCGCCGACGGCCTCGCCGAGGCCTCCGAGACCGCCGTTCTCAACGCCAACTACCTGAAGGCGCGCCTCGCCGAGGGCCGCGCCGGCGAGCGCCTGCCGATCGCCTTCGACCGCCACTGCATGCACGAGTTCGTCCTCTCTGGCAAGCCGATGAAGCGCGACCTCGGTCTCGCCACCCTCGACCTAGCCAAGCGCCTCCTCGACTTCGGCTTCCACCCCCCGACCGTCTACTTCCCCCTCCTGGTCGACGAGGCCCTGATGGTCGAGCCCACCGAGACCGAGACCAAAGAGTCCTTGGACGCCTTCGCCGAAGCCGTCGACAAGATCCTCGCCGAGGCCGAGGAGAATCCGGACCTGGCGAAAAACGCGCCCTACACCACGCCGGTTCGTCGCCTCGACGAGGTCAAGGCGACGCGAAAGCCGGTGGTCCGCCAGTGGCTCGATTAGGGAGAATTGGCGAGCTCGATTAGCGGCAGCGCCGCTGTCGATTCGCGATTCGGATGCCGACGACCGAGGTCGGCGAGCTGCCGAACTCGTTGCGCGAGGTGAAGAAGGCCCTGTAGCGGCCCGGCGGGAGCCGCCTGTGCGCGCCTTGCGCGGTGCGCACGACGCCGGCGAAGCGGAGGCGGTTTTTACCCATCGTGGCCGCGCGGGTGAGCCGACCGCGACCGGAGAGGCCGCCTGCCATCACCCGTCTGAAGATCACGGTGACGGTAGCGCTCTGGTTGACGAAGAAGGAGAAGATCGTCTGGCGGGGCAGCCGGGAGGCCCTGCAGCGCAAGTACGGAGGAAGGATCACGCTGCTGGTCCGTTCCAGGCCGGTCAGCGAGGGCGGGGTTCCCGGTTCGGGCGGTTCGGGAGAAGCGCTGGCCGACGGGGCCAGCGCCGCGACCAAGAGGGCGGCGATCAGCGCCAAGAGCTTCATCCCGCGAGAGCCGCGTGCCATCGTCGATCAAGTACCCACTACAGCTTCGGCAACTCCTGCTCCAGCTCCAGCACCGGGGCGAAGAGGTCGCCGTGTCCGTCCAGGCGCTTGAGGACCGCGGTGGTTTCGAAGACGAGGTGGTCGCCTTCGCCTGAGTCGGCGGCTTTCTCGACCTCGTCCCAGGTGACGGGGGTCGAGCAGGTCGGACGTTCGCGGGCGCGGAGGGAGTAGACGGCGATCGTGGTTTTGCGTTCGTTGTTCTGGTACCAGTCGATTAGGACCTTGCCGCTGCGGTCGGTTTTTTTGCCCATTTTTGCCAGCACCTCGTCGGGGTTTTGCTTGGCGACGATTTGGGCGAGAGCTTGGCCGAAGGGGCGCGTCTGCTCGTAGGAGGTCTTGGTGTTGAGGGGCACGTAGAGCTGCATGCCCTTCGAGCCCGAGGTCTTCGCGAAGCACTCGAGATCTAGCTGGGCGAGCAGGTCGCGCAGCCGCAGCGCCACCCGCGCGCAGTCGACGACGTCGGCGGGCGGGCCGGGGTCGAGGTCATAGACAAGCGCCGTCGGCTGTTTCGGCGCCCGGCTCAGCGAGAGCGAGGGGTGCAGCTCGATCGCCGCCAGCTGCGCCATCCAGATCAGCGTCGGCAGGCTGTCGCAGACGCAGAACTCGATCGTGCCCGCGCGCGGCCCGGCCTGGACCTTCGCCGTCTTCACCCATTTCGGTCGGTGCTTCGGACAGCGCTTCTCGAAGAAGGCGGCATCGAGGTCATCGACCCCTTCAGGGAACCGCCGCAGCGTCACCGCGCGGCCGCTCAGGTGGGGGACGATCGCCGGCGCCACCCGCGCGTAGTAGTCGACCATCTCGCCCTTGGTGAACCCCGTCTCCGGGTAGAGCACCTTGTCGAGGTTGGTGAGCCGCAGCTCCTTGCCCTCGACCTCGACCTGCCGGGTCTCGCCCACGGCCTACGGACCTATTTCGAGGCTTTGGCTTTCGAGCGCGAAGAGCTTTTCGCTTTGCCCTTTTTCTTTGAAGCGGGCTTCGACCCGGAAGCGGAGGAGGATTTCGATTTCGTCGCTTTTGCTTTTTTCGCGCCTGAGCCTTTCGCTTTGACCGCGGCGATGCTCTCCTCCAGCGCCGCCATCAGGTCCGGGGCTTTGGTCGCTTTCGGCGCCTCTTCTTCGGGCGCGACGATCTCCTTGCCTTCTGCCTTCTGTTCGATCAGCGCAAGAAGCTGTTCGCGGTACTCGTCCTTGTACTGGGTCGGCTTGAATTCGGTGCTGAGCGAGGCGATGAGCTGTTCGGCCATCTGCTGCTCGCGTTTGGCGACTTTCGGCTGCTTGTCGGGGATCGCGTCGTCGAGTTCGGAGGGCGGGACGACCTCGTCGTGGAAGCGCATCGTCGTCAGCGTCAGCACGCCGTCGGAGGAGCGAAGCGCCGCCAGGTGCTCCTTGTTGCGGAAGACGAAGCGGGAGATCGCGGCCTTACCCGAGCTTTCCATCGCCGCGGCGAGCAGCGAATAGGCTTTCTCGGCGCCTTCGGCCGGCCCCAGATAGTAGGGGCTGTCGAAGTACATCGGGTCGATTTCCTCGATGTCGACGAAGTCCTGGACCTCGATCGCGCGCGTCTTCTCCGGTGCCAGCGCCGCCATCTCGTCTTTCCCCAGCGGCACGTACTGGCCGGGAGTCAGCTCATAGGCTTTGACGATGTTCTCGTAGGGGACCTCCTCGTCGGTCCCTTCGGCGACGCGCCGGTGTTTGATCCGGGCGCTGTCGGACTCGCGGATCTCGCGCAAGGCGATGCTGCGCCGCGCCACCGCGCTGTACATGCGCACGGGCACGTTCAGTAGCCCGAAGCTGATGGTTCCGCTCCAAATTGCTCTAGCCATGCGTCGATCTCCTTACCCGGATTCTTTCAACCAAACGCGCCCACAGGCCATAGAGAAGACATACGGGAACCATCTTGCGCGAGCGCCCATCGCGTGGTTCCTTTGTCGGGCCTGATCCGACAAAGGAACCACGCGATGGGATGATCCGGCGGTGCTGTTCGAGCTGCGAGAGGTTGGGCTGGACCGCGGTGGCCGCGCTGTTCTCGACGCGCTCAGCGCCGGGATCCCGGAGGGCGCGACGGCGATCGTC
>JBQCEW010000121.1:0-5034 GCA_051959815.1 Solirubrobacterales bacterium | reverse complement strand
GAGCGGCAGCGGGTGGCGATATTGCCGCCGAGGTGGAGATCGAGTTGGCGGAGGTTGCGACGGGGGTTCGCCGTGAGATCACCTATGACGTTGTCGCTCCCTGCGAGCACTGCCATGGCAACGGCGCCGAGCCGGGGACGCCAATCCGCACCTGTGAGCGCTGCGGTGGCGCCGGCGAGCTGCGGGCGGTGACGCGGACGCCGTTCGGGCAGATGGTCCGCAGCGCCCCCTGCGACGCCTGCGGTGGCGCCGGCAAAATTCCGGAGACGCCTTGCGAGACCTGCGGCGGCAGCGGACGTACGCGCCAGGGCCGGACCAGCGCGGTCGAAGTTCCGGCCGGGATCGAAGACGGCCAGCGGCTGCGGATCTCCGGCGCCGGTCACGCCGGCGACCCCGGCGCGCCGCCGGGGGACCTCTACGTCGAGGTGCGGGTCGCCGAGGACGAGCGCTTCGAGCGCGACGGCACCGATCTGATCAGCACCGTCTCGATCGCCGCCACCGAGGCGATGCTGGGCACGACGGTGACCGTGCCGATGCTGGAGGGCGAGGAGGAGATCGAGGTGGAGCCCGGCACCCAGCCGGGACACCAGTACGTCCTCAAAGGCGGCGGCCTGCCGCGGCTCAGCGGTCGCCGCCGCGGCAACCAGCGGGTCATCCTCGAAGTCTTCGTCCCGACCAACCTCGGCGACGAGCAGCGCGAGCTGGTCGAGCGCCTCGACGAGACGCTCGCCGACGACAACCTGGCGCCAAGCCACGGCGAGGGACTCTTCAGCCGCGTGCGGCGGGCCTTCGGTTGATCCGCCTCGCGGTCCGCTGTGCGCCCGAGCAGGCGGAGCTGGTCCTGGCCGAGCTGACCGTGCTCGCCCCGAACGGCGTCGAGGAGGAGCGGGGACCGGGCTACGTCGAGTACGCGATCTACGGCGGCGAGGGGGAGCTACCCGAGCTCGGTGACCTCGACGCCGCCGTCGCCGGCGGGCGGATCGAAGTCAGCTCGACCGAGATCCCCGACGACTGGGCCGATCGCTGGCGCGACTTCCACAAGCCCCTCCTGGTCGCCGACCGCCTCTGGCTGCGCCCCTCCTGGGAGCCGCCTCGCGAGGGCGCAATCGACATCGTCGTCGACCCCGGCCAAGCCTTCGGCACCGGCGCCCATCCCACCACGAGGCTCTGCTTGGAGTTCCTCTGCGAGTTGGAGGCTGGGGGAGAGCTGGTTGACCTAGGAACTGGTTCCGGCGTTCTCGCGATCGCCGCGGCAAAACTCGGCTGGAGCCCGATCCGCGCCTACGACCATGAGCAGGGTGCGATCGAAGCCGCAGCAGCGAACGCAGCCGCCAACGGCGTCCACCTCCAGCTAGAGCGAATGAACCTGCGCGAACACCTCCCGGGGCTTGCCCCCACCGCGGTAGCCAACATGACGGCGCCGATCCTGAAAGCCGTAGCCACGCAGCTCGTCCGGGACGGGGAGGGGACCCGGAGGAGCCTCCCCAAATCTGCGACGGAGGGTCCCCTCCCCGTCCCCCAAACCTTGATCCTGTCAGGAATTCTCCCTGCCGAGCTCGATGAAGTCGCTGCGGCCTTTGAGCCGACGGGTCTGCGTGAGGCCGAGCGCCGGATCGACGGTGACTGGGCTGCTCTCTTGCTACGTCGCAGCTGAAAGGTAGGGTTTTGGCCGATGGTGCTGGCGAACATCACCGGTTACAGCGTCGGGCTGTTCATCCACATTCTGGCCGTGGTCCTGGCTTTCGGTCCGACTTTTGCCTACGGGATCATCTTCTCGGTGATGCCGAGCCACCCGCGTTCGACGCCGGCGCTCTTCGACGCGATTCGCAAGGTCGATCGCTACCTCGTGGATCCGGGGATGCTCGTCGTTCTGCTCGCCGGCATCTACCTGATGTCGGATGGCCACTGGGACGGCAGCGAAGCCTTCATCGCCGTCGGCTTCGTCGCGATCATCGCCCTCTTCGGCCTCCAGCACGGTTTCTTCCGCCCACAGGGGCGAAAGGCCCAGGAGCTTGCCGAACGGGATCTCAAGGCCGGTGACAGCTTCAGCCCTGAATTCGAAGAAATCTCCCGCCGGCTTGGCACCGTCGGGCCGATTGCGGGGCTGATCGTGGTCGTGACGATCTTCTTCATGACGGTCAAGCCGTAGCGCCCTGGCTACTGCAGGTGACCAACTGACCCCGGCGCAGCCGGTGGGGATGTTCGATTCCGGAGTGGGCGGCCTCACGGTGCTCCACGAGTGCCTCGTCTCGCTGCCGCAGGAGGACTTCCTCTACCTCGGTGACACGGCGATGTTCCCCTACGGGGACAAGGACCCGGGGCAGCTGCGCGAACGGATCGCCCGCATCGCTGGGTTGCTGCTCGACCGTGGCGCGAAGCTGCTGGTGATCGCTTGCAACACCGCAACCTCGATCGGTACCGACGTGGCGCGCGAAGTGGCCGCCGCGCGGGGGGTGGAGGTGGTGCCGGTGGTCGAGCCGCAGGCTGAGGTCGCCGCCGCGATTACCGCCAACGCGCGGGTCGGGGTGCTGGCGACGCCGAACACGGTCGAGAGTGGTGCCTACCGCCGCGCTCTGGAAGCAATCGGACGGGGCCTTGACGTGGTCGAGGTGGCGGCGCCCGACCTGGCCTCCTTCATCCAGAACGGCGCCCTCTTCGACGAGGACACGATGACGATGGCCCGCTCCTACTGCGCGCCGCTGAAGGCGGCCGACGTCGACACCCTGATTCTCGGCTGCACCCATTACCCGCTGGTGGCACCGATGCTGCAACGCATCCTCGGCCGCGACGTCCGCCTCGTCAGTGGCGGCCACGCGGTTGCCGCCGCCGTGCAGCGGACGCTGGATAATGCTGGGCTGGCACGCGAGCCTCAGGGCGAGGGCGCCTATGACTTCCTCTGCACCGGGGACCCGGACGCGTTCCATGTGGTCGGCACGCGCTTCTTGCAGATGCCGCTTGGCGAGGTCGAGAGGGTCGAGATCGAGCCCAGTTGACACTTCCGTGCGGAACGCGGAGGAGAAATTTTGCTTTCTGCGCGCCACGCGTGCGCCCGGGCCGCTCACACTGCCCCGCATGCCTGTTTTGACGCCGAGCAATACCGTATATACTCACCCTGTGGCCAAGGTGATGATCTCCATTCCCGACAAGCTCTTGGAGCGTCTCGACCGGCGCGCAAAGGAAGCAGGCGAGAGCCGCAGCGGCTTCCTACAGCGCCTTGCCGAGCGCGAGGTGCAGGCGGCCGAAAATCGGCGACGGGAGGAGATCAACCGCCTATGGGATCAGATCCACATCGAGCTTCCTGCCGACGACCCGGAGGCGTGGGATGTGGTTCGCCTGATCCGAGAAGACCGGGAATCCCACTAGTTGTTTCTACTCGATGCAAACGTCTGGGTGGGCGCCGGCACGGCGACCGGTCCTTCTTATGCTGCGGCTGGAAAGCTGGTTCGCAGTGGCATGTCGCTGGCCGCTCTCGACCTCACCCTCTACGAGGTCGCGAACGTCGTCGCGAAGCGATACGGCGATCCGGAGGAGGCTCAGAGGATCATCCAGGCCATCCTCCGAACCTGCGGTAACGATCTCCTGCGGGTGGACCGCGAGCTAATTGGCGAGGCAATCGATGTTGTCGCTGAGCACGGTCTCACTTCCTACGACGCCGCCTATGTCGCCGCCGCTCGTCGCTACGGCCGGCAGCTCGTCAGCCTCGACGTGCGCGGCCTCGTCTCCAAGGGGCTAGCCGTTACCCCGGACGCTGCCGTCTACCCTTAAGCCGATGAGCGTTCTCGAGCAGGTCCAAGACGACGTGAAGACCGCGATGAAAGCGCGTGATCGCGAGCGGGCGGCGGCGCTGCGGCTGATCGTCGACGTGCTGCAGCAGGACGCGAAGCTGGGCAAGGGCGACGAGGTCGCAGTGCTGCAGCGGGAGCGCAAGAAACGGGTTGAGGCGGCGGAGGCCTACGAGGGCGCCGGGCGCGCCGACCAGGCCGCGGCGGAGCGCTTCGAGGCGGAGCTGATCGAGGCCTACCTGCCCCAGCAACTCTCCGACGAGGAGTTGGCGGAGCTGGTGCAGGGCGCGATCGATGAGACCGGGGCCAGCGAGCAGCGCCAGATGGGGCAGGTGATGTCAGCGCTGATGCCGAAGGTCGGCGGTCGCGCGGACGGCAAGCGGGTGAGCGCCGCGGTGCGGCAGAAGCTGGGTTCCTGAGTTTTGGCCCGTAGGCAGCTGACCCTCGACAACACGGTTGCGGCCGAGCTGGCCGGCTCCGAGGACGGCGTCCTCAAGGCGCTGCGGGGACGGCTCGACGCCGAGCTGCACCTGCGCGGCAACGTGCTGACCTTGGAGGGCGAGCCCGACGACGTCGCCGCTGCGGCGACCGTGGTCGACGAGATGGTCGAGCTGATCGAGCAGGGGATCGAAGTCGCCCCTGGCACGATCGAAGCTGTGACCGGCGCTCTCGACGCCGAAGAGAGCCCGGCGGAGATTCTCGAGGACGTCGTCTGGCGCCACCGCAACACGAAAGTCGCGCCGAAGACGCTGAATCAGAAGCGCTACGTCGACTCGATCCGCCGCCACACGATCACCTTCGGGATCGGCCCTGCCGGCACCGGCAAGACCTTCCTCGCGGTGGCGATGGCTGCAGCGGCGCTGACCGAACGCAAGGTGCAGCGGATCATCCTCACCCGCCCCGCGGTCGAGGCCGGCGAGCGGCTCGGCTTTCTCCCCGGCGACATCCAGGCCAAGGTCGATCCCTACCTGCGGCCGCTCTTCGACGCCCTCTTCGACATGCTCGACCCCGACCGTGTCAACGGCTACTTCGAGCGCAACGTGATCGAGGTGGCGCCGCTGGCATTCATGCGGGGTCGCACCCTGAACGACTCCTTCGTGATCCTCGACGAGGCGCAGAACACCAGCGAAGAGCAGATGAAGATGTTCCTCACGCGCCTGGGGTTCAACTCCAAGATGGTCGTCACCGGCGACATCACGCAGATCGACCTGCCGAACGACCAGCGCTCGGGGCTCGTCGTGGTCGGCGAGAT
>JBQCEW010000120.1:0-6619 GCA_051959815.1 Solirubrobacterales bacterium | reverse complement strand
CGTGCCGATGCCGGCCGTCGAGATGGCGATCCCGCTTCCCTTCTCGGTGAGCCGCGAGGCGATGGAGCCGACGATCGTCACCTCGAGCCCGTCGAGGATCCAGACCGTCCCCAGGCCGATGATGATCATCCAGTGGAATCGCGACCAGGGCAACCTGTCCAGTCGTGCAGGAACCCGGGTCTCGATCGTCCCCGTTTGACCCTCCCCGTTGCTCATCGCGGCTCCTCTCTCCTCCTAGGGATCGTCACGACACCCCTCCATTCCCGGAAAGAGCAGCAGGCGAAACTTCTTCCTCCGCGGGTTGACCCGCAGCCAAGCCTGGCGCCGCCCGCGGAAGGGGGCGACGCCGACGGTGGCTAGAAAATGACGCTCAGGAGGCCGATTTGGCCTTGGTCGCGGCTTCGAGCTTCTTCAGTTCGCCCGCGTTCGGTGACTTCAAGTGCAGCAGGTGCACTTTGGCCAAGGTCCCCTCTTCCTTGCTTTCGGCAAGACGCTTGGACGCTTCGGCTTGGATTTCGAGCAGCCGGCTCAGCGACTCGTTCAGCAGGTCGGTGACATCCGACCACCCCTGTTTGTCAAGGACCATCGGGGTGCGGCTGAGGTGAAGGTCGTCGACTTCCTCAAGACCTCCCGCTTTCGAAGATGCCTCGATGTCCTCGAAGATCGACTTGAGAACGGCAGTGGCCATTCCTGGTCGAAGGCTGGCTGGCATCCGTGCCCATTCGTCATCGCTGAGGAACTGACGGCGGGTGGCGCGGTAGAAGTGCTCGGTCGCACCGCGTCGTTGCTTCGTGTCAACGAGCTCGATGCAGTCGTATTTCTCCAGTACGCGCACATGGTAGGCAACGAGGTTGAGGCTCTCGCCTAGTTGTTGAGCGAGCATGTTCGGGCTCGCGACCTTCTCGTTCAGGGTGATCAGGATCTGCACTCGCAACGGATGCGCGAATGCTTTAGCCACGATCTGTTCTACGCCCTCTTTTTTGTTCTTTGCTCTCGGCAAGGCCTTATTTCCTTAGGTCGGTTCCAGGGATATTGGCCGATAACAAGACTTTACAGGCTGACGATCAGGAATTTCACAACGCTTTCGCGTTTTCCGATTATTGACGAGGTTTGGTGGTCTTCCCTTGAATGCTGGAATCTTTTCCAGTATTAATGCTCAATCGCTTTAGAGCGGTTGACCTGCCGCGGGATGGGCGGCGAAAAGAACACAAGGGAGACAAGGGAGGTGGAACCCATGCGGATTGGAACCATGCAGGACCGCGTCACTCCGATGGCCGGTACCGTCAAGGGCAACTAACGGCCCTCTGGGACGGCGATCAGGGCACTAGAGAAGCTTCAGGGTGGCCCCTGGGAAGTTCCCTCTCTTCGTCGCCGCGATCGCCGTCCCAATTACTTCTTCCCCGCCTTCCTACCGGTCCAGCAACTCGCTGCAGCGCAGCGCCGCGCGCGTCGGCGCGACGAATTCCTCGCCCTGGTGGAGGAGGCCGGCAGCGGCGAGATCGCGCACTGCCCGTGCGACCGCATCGCGTTCGGCGAAGCTGCCGCGGCTGCCACCCACCTCCCGCGTCAGCTCCTCCAGCGTCAACTGCGCTGGGTGCAGGTCAAGCAGCTGCCGTAGCACCGCCGACTCCACGCCCTCGTCTTCTGCCCAGGTAGTCCTGCTCTCATCGCTCTTATTCATGGCCCCTCCCATGCTTAAGTAGAGGCGTCGCCGAAACTCTCCCCGGTTCCGCCGCAATCTTTTTGCCCCAGCCCAAGGATTTGCCGCGCCCAGGGCACTTTTACCGTGCTGCGGTAGAAGTGCTGCACCGAGCCGCTGCGGGGCTGGGTTTCCACCAAAGTCACGGCGGACCTTTCGGCCAAGACGCGGACGTGGTAGCTGACGTTGCTGAGAGGAGCGCGCAGCACCGCGGCAAGTTCACGCGGGCTTCTTTTCTTCCCGTCCGCCATCTCGCGCAGAATGCGACGCCGCAGCGGGTGGCGGAGGGCGACCAGCAGGTCGTTGTCGTCGGGTCGGTCGATAGGTGCCATGACCGTCGCCCACTATAGGGACACCGGGAGACGTTCTGTCTACGCAGGCTTCTGTCTGCTAACGATCTTGCGCGGCGGCGCTCAGCCGTCCTCGCGGACTCCACCCATCTCGGTGAAGACCGCGGTGTAGCCGCCGTCCCCGCGCTGCTCGTCGGCGATCACGTGGGAGACGGCGTTGATCAGCGCCAGATGGGTGAAGGCCTGGGGGAAATTGCCGAGGTGGCGTCCCGACTCGGCCTCGAGCTCCTCGGCGTAGAGGCCGAGCCAGCCCGCCGCCGCCAGCAGGCGTTCGCAGAGTTCCCGCGCGCGGCGCGGCTCGCCGATCTCCGAGAGCGCCGAGACCAGCCAGAAGGAGCAGATCAGGAACGTGCCCTCCTTGCCTTGCAGGCCATCGTCGGTCTCGTTGACCTTGTAGCGCAGGACGAGGCCATGTTCGGTTAGCTCCTCGGCAATCGCATTGACGGTGTCGCGCACCCGCGGATCGTCGGGCCGCAGGAAGCGAAAGAGGGGGATCAGCAGCAGCGAAGCGTCGAGCGCGTCGGTCTCATAGTGCTGGCGGAAGATCCCGTCGCGAACGCCGCGCTCGAGGATCTCGGCTTTGAACTCTTCTGCCTTTGCCTCCCACTCGGCGGCTTGTTTTCTCCATATCTCCGCATCGGCGCCCTCGGGCACCCAGCGGGCGAGGCGGGCGCCGCGGTCGACGGCGACCCAGATCATCAGCTTCGAGGAGACGTAGTGCCGCGGCTCGCCACGCGACTCCCAGATCCCCTGGTCGGGGTGTGGCCAGGCCGCGATCGCCGCCTCCACCTGGTAGCGGATCAGTTCGCGATCGGCCTGGTTGCCGCTGCCGCGCAGGGCTTTTTCGTGGACGTAGACCGAATCGAGCAGGGATCCCCAGACGTCGTTCTGGCGCTGGTCATAGGCGCCGTTGCCGATCCGCACCGGCTTCGCGCCGTCGTAGCCGGAGAGGTGGTCGAGCGTCTTCTCGTCGAGGTCGCGCTCGTGTCCGATCCCGTACATGATCTGAAGGTCGGGGTGGTCCTTGCAGACGTCGACGATGAAGCGCATGAAGTCGCGTGCCTCGTGGTCGAAGCCGAGCGTGTGCAGCGCCCAGAGGCTGAAGGTCGAGTCGCGGATCCAGCTGAAGCGGTAGTCCCAGTTGCGTTCCCCGCCAGGCGTCTCGGGCAAGGAGGTCGTAGGGGCGGCGACGATCGCGCCGGTCGGGGTGTAAGTGAGCCCCTTCAGCACCAAGGCCGAGCGCTGCAGGTGGATGCGCCAGGGGTGGTCGGGGAAGTCGCCGTCGCGCAGCCATTCGCGCCAGAACTCTTCGGTCGAGTCAATTCGCTCCAGCGCCTCGGGGGCGCTGCGGGGCCCGCCGAGGTCGCCATCGCTCCAGGTGAGGGCGCAGAAGGCGGTCTGGTCTTCGCGCAAGGTCACCGAGCCACGGGCGGCACCGCCCTCGAGCCGCAGGTGCATGTCGCTGGTCAGCAGCAACTCGCTGCCGTCGCTCGCGGTGGCAACTGCTTCGCCGAGTTCGCCGCCGCTCCACTTCGCCCCCTCGAGCCCGTAGCCGAATCGGGGCAGGCACTCCATCTCCATCTCCACTTCCCCGTCGATGCAGGTCATCGTCCGCAGTAGCGAGCGGTCGTTTTCGTGTTCGGTATCGGGGCGGCCGAGGCGACGGGCCTCGTCATCTCCGCCTGCCGGGGCCCAATCGGCGATCGTCAGCGCGTCCTTGACCACCATCCAGCCGGTGTCGGTGACCCAGGTCGTCTCGATCACCAGCGTCCCCGGCGAGTAGCGGCGACTGATCGGCACCGACACCCCCTTCGGCCGCAGCGACATGTGGCCGGCGCCGCGGTCGAGCAGGGCGGCGAAGGCGCTGGGGGAGTCGAAGCGCGGGCAGCAAAGCCACTCGACGCTGCCGCTGAAGGAGACCAGCGCGGCGGTGTGGCAATCGGAGAGGAAGCCGTAGCTCCCGATCGGGGGAAAGCGGTCTTCAAGGGAACTCACGGACGGTGCCAAGCTACCAGCGGACTACGCTGAAATCGATGGACATGCCGATCGCCCACGTCGCCGGTGTCTTCGCGCCGCTGGAGCTGCTGCCGCTGCTGGTGGCCGCGGGGCTGTACGCGAAGCGCTCGATGACCCTGGCCGATAGGGGCCGCCCGGTGCCGCTCTGGCGGCAGGTCTGCTTTGCGTCTGGCCTATTCACGATCGCCGTCGCGCTCGTTTCGCCGATCGGCCATATCGCCGAGGAGCTGGTGATCGCCCACATGGTCGAGCACCTCTTGCTCGGCGACGTCGCCACCTTGCTGCTTGTCCTTGGACTGACCGGGCCGCTGCTGCAGCCGATCCTGGCGATCCGTTTCTTCGACCGGCTGCGCATCCTTACCCACCCGCTGATCGCCTTCCCGCTCTGGGCGGTCAACTTCTACCTCTGGCACGTCCCGGCGCTTTACGACGCTGCCTATGGGGGAGCGCCGGTGCACGCGCTCGAGCACACCTGCTTCATCTTCTTCGGCTGCCTGATGTGGATGCCGGTCTTCGGTCCGCTGCCGAAGCCGCAGTGGTTCACCGCGCCGTGGAAGGTCGGCTATGTGGTCGCGGTGCGCTTCGCCGGCGTCATCCTCGGCAACGTGCTGATGTGGTCGGGCTCGGTGCTGTACCCGATCTACGGCGCGGGCGAGCGCTACTGGGGGATCTCGCCGCTCGCCGACCAGAGCACGGCGGGCGTGGTGATGATGGTCGAGGGAACCTTCCTCGGCCTCGGCCTCTTGGCCTGGTTCTTCTTCGAGTGGTCCCGCGAAGGGATCGAGAAGCAGCGCCTGCTGGATCTGGCCCTGGATCGAGGCGTGGAGCTCGACGAGGCGCGGGCGCAGCGCGCGGTCGCGGCGGGACAGGGAAAGCGGCTGGAGCGGCAGATCCTCGAGAGCGCGGAGGAGCGCCATGCAACCGCTGGATAGGGCTCGTGCTTGGCTTGTGACCGGCCCGGTGGGGCGAGGGCTCAGCTTCGCGATCGACTTCTCGGTCGCCCTGCGGACGATGCTGGGGCGGCGGCGGTGACCGATCCTCTAGGGTCACCCGTTCGATGAAGACCACCGTCAAGGAGCTGCCGAGCTCCCGCACCGAAGTTCAGGTCGAGGTCCCCGCCGCCGACGTCGACAAAGCCACTTCCCGCGCCGCCCGCGCCCTGGCGAAGGAGATGCGGTTGCCGGGCTTCCGCGCCGGCAAGGCGCCGTCGTCGCTGGTGATCCAGCGGATCGGGTTTGGCGCCGTGCTGCAGGAGGCGATCCGCGAGGCGCTGCCGGAGTGGTACGAACTGGCGCTGTTCGACGCCGGCGTCACCCCGATCGGCGATCCCAGCATCGAGATGGTCTCGACGCCTGAGGATGAGGGCCAACCGCTCGAGTTCAAGTTCGAGGTCGGGGTGCGGCCGCAGGCGGAGCTGGGCGACTACAAAGGCCTCGAGGTCGGCAAAGAGGAGAAAGAGGTGCCCGACGAAATCGTCGACACCGAGGTCGAGCGGATCCGCGAGGGATTCGCACGGCTGGAGCCGGTCGAGCGCGAGGCCAAAGAGGGCGACTCGCTGCTGATCGACTTCGAGGGCTTCGTCGACGGGTCGGCCTTCCAGGGCGGCGCTGCCGAGGACTATCTGCTGGGGCTCGGCTCCGGGCAGCTGATCGAGGGCTTTGAGGACCAGCTTGTGGGGGCGAAGGCGGGGGAGGAGCGCGAGGTGAAGGTCACCTTTCCCGCCGACTACCAGGCCGAGCACCTCGCCGGCAAGGACGCCGTCTTCAAAGTCAAGGTCAAGGAGGTGCGGGAGAAAGTCCTGCCGGAGCTGGACGACGACTTCGCCTCCGACGCCTCCGAGTTCGACACGCTCGAGGAGCTGCGCGCCGACATCCGCGAGAAAGTAGGGACGGCGCTGGGCAGCCGGGCCGAGGAAGACTTCCGCATCGCCGCGATCGACGCTGCTGTTGAGGCGGCGACGGTCGTCGTCCCCGACGAGCTGACGACGGCGCGGGCGACTGAACGCTGGGAGCGGATGGAACGCCAGCTCGCCGGACGCGGGATGGACCCCAACGCGTTCCTGCAGATGCAGGGCAAAACGCGCGACGAGCTGATCGAGGAAACGAAGCCGGACGCGGAAAAGGAGCTGAAGCGCGAGGCGGTTGTGACCGCGATCGCCGAGGCCGAGGGGATCGAGATCTCCGAGGAGGAAATGGTCGAGGCGCTCGAGCACAGCGCCGAACACGAACGGACGACGCCGGAGAAACTGCTGGAGCGCCTGCGCAAGAGCGGCCGCGATTCGGTCGTCCGCGAAGACCTCCGTGCCCGCAAGGCGATCGAGCTCGTCGCCGAGGCGGCGAAGCCGATCCCCAAAGAGGAAGCCGACGCCCGCCAGGAGCAGGCCGAGGCCCGCGAGAAACTGCTGGCGCCGGAGGGCGAGAAAGCCCCCAAGGCCGGCGAGCTCTGGACCCCGGGCGGCGAGTAGCTGGGGTTTTGTGGGGGAGGGTGCCCATGTCCCTCCTCCGGAATTGCGCAGCACGCCGCTTCGCGGCTTAGCTGCAATCGAACAGCGCGG
>JBQCEW010000119.1:0-3349 GCA_051959815.1 Solirubrobacterales bacterium | reverse complement strand
GGGTTTTCGACCGCTGCCTTGGTCCCGCGCTCGAGGGCGGCGAGGAAGAGGCGGAACTTCTGCGGGTCTTCTTCCAGGGTCTTGCGGTTGGCGACGAAGACGAGCTCGTCGTAGGTCGGCACCCCGAGCTTGTCGACCGGCGTCACCACCGGCGCTTTGCCGCGTTCGCGCAGGTCGATGCCCTCGACGTTGCTGTAGCCGCCGAGCATCGCTTGGGCCGAGCCGCCGACGAGGGCGGGGAGGAGGCCGAAGCCGACGTTGACCGACTTGACGTCTTCGGGAGTGAGGTGGACGCGGGCGAGGATCGTCTTCAGAAAGGCGTCCTGGTAGGGGATGCCGGCGGTCGCGATGGTCTTGCCTTTGAGGTCGGCGACGCCTTTGATCTTCGATTCCTTCAACCAGATCAGCGAGGTGAGCGGGCGGTTGACGAGGGCGCCGACGGCGACGACGTCGAGCCCCTGTTCGCGCGCCAGCGCCACCTCTGGCTCGTAGGAGATCGCCAGGTCGGTGCGGCCGGCGGCGACCTGCTTCACCGGTGCGGCTGGGTCTGAGGGGGCGGTGATGCTGACGTCGAGCCCCGCTTCTTCGAAGTAGCCCAGCTTCTGCGCCATGTAGATCCCGGCGTGGTCGGGGTTGGGGTAGAAGTCGAGCGTGAGGCTGAAGCTTTCGCGTTCGCCGCCGCCTTCCTCGCTCTTCGAACCGCAGGCGGCGAGGGCAAGCGCGAGCGTCAGCACGGCGAGGGCGATCGCCGGGATCCGGAGGCGCGTCATCGCCGAAGTTCTATCGCCAACGGACGACGCGCCGCTCCGCGAGTGCGGTCAGGCCCATCAAGCCCAAGGCGATGGCGGCCAGCACGACCACGGTGGCGAACTGGCGCGCGACCTCGAAGTTGGCGGTGTCTGACTGGATCAGGTGACCGAGCCCAGAGCTCGAGCCCGCCCACTCGGCGAAGACCGCGCCGATCGGGGCTATGACGACCGCGATCTTCGTTCCGGTGAAGAGACTGGGTAAGGCTGCGGGGGCTTCGACTCGCCGGAACAGCTGCCAGCGCGAAGCGTCGAGGCTGCGCATCAGCTTCACGGCTTCGGGATCGACCGAACGCAACCCGTCGAGGACGGCGATGGTGACGGGGAAGAAGCAAATCAGGGCGATGATCGCGATCTTCGGCGTGATCCCGTAGCCGAACCAGATAACGAGGATCGGCGCGATGACGACAATCGGAATCGTCTGCGAGGCGACGATCAGCGGGTAGGTGGCATCGCGCACCACTCGCCAGCGGTGCATCGCGACGGCGAAGCCGATGCCGACGAGGACAGCGCAGAGGATGCCGAAGGCGATCTCGCGCAGCGTCACCCAGGCGTTTTCGGCGAGCAGGCCGCGGTTCTCCCAGAGCGACTGGGCGATTTCCGCCGGCGAAGGGACGAGGAAGCTTTCGAGGCTGAGTGCTTCGGCAATCGCCCCGGTCGAAGCGGCGATCTGCCAGGCACCGATCAGAAGCGCCAAGAGCGCCGCCGGCAGCACCCACCGCCGCAGCCCTCCCCATCGCGTGGTTCCTTTGTCGTCCATGACCCGACTTAGGAACCACGCATCGCTTGATGGAGCGCGTGCATTGCTGCTTCGCGGGCGGCGACGAAGTTGGGGTCGGTGACGGCGGCGTCGCGGTCCTCGGCGCGGGGGGCGGGGGCGCTCAGCTCGGCGATGATCTGGGCGGGGCGGGCGGAGAGGACCGCGACGCGGTCGCAGAGGTAGAGCGCCTCCTCGACGTCGTGGGTGACGAGGACGACGGTGCGGGGGTCGCTGCGCAGGGCGGCGGCGAGCCACTCCTGCATCTCCGCCCTGGTGATCGCGTCGAGGGCGGCGAAGGGCTCGTCCAGGGCCAGGACCGGCTTGCCGGCGATCAGCGTGCGCAGGAACGCAACCCGCTGGCGCATGCCGCCGGAGAGCTCTGCCGGCCGCGCCGTCTCGAAGCCACCGAGGCCGAAGCGCTCGAAGAGCTCGGCGGCGGCGGCCCGAGCCGGCTGCCGCCGCATCCCTTGGTTGCGGAGAGCGAGGGCGGCGTTGTCGATCGCCGTGTACCAGGGGAGCAGGAGGTCGCGCTGGGGCATGAAGGCGCAGCGGGCGAGGCGCTCAGTGGCAGCGTTGTGTTCGCCGATCGCGATCGCACCGCCGCTCTGCTCGCGCAGACCGCAGATCAGCTCCAGCAGGGTCGACTTGCCACAACCGGAGGGGCCGACAAGGCCGACGACACCGCCGCCCGGCACCTCGAGGTCGATTGCGGCAAGGGTCCGGAGCTCCCCGTAGGAGTGTTCGAGCGCAGACAGGGAGATCCCCTGGGTCCTGCCTGGCACGGGTGGAGAAACGGACATGACCATTTGAGATTGCCCACTTTCGGGCTTCATGCTGGTATCCTGGCGCACTCCGCACTCCTGACCAAGGAGGTCAGGAAAGTCGAAATCAAGGGCCGTGCGGAGCCCGAGGAACTACAGCATGGACCCGGCAATCGTCCTCTTCGGATTGGGCATCGGCGTACTCGTCGGCATGACCGGCATGGGCGGCGGCTCGCTGATGACGCCGCTGCTGATCCTGATCTTCGGGATCCAGCCGACGACGGCGATCGGGACCGACATCTTCTACTCGGCGATCACCAAGACGGTCGGCGGCTGGCGCCACTTCCGGATGAAGACGGTGAACATGGAGCTGGTCCGCTGGCTGGCGACCGGCAGCGTCCCCGCCGCGGTGGCGGGGGTGGCCCTGGTCTCCTACATCCAGGGCCAGGTCGGCGAAGACCGGCTCAACGAACTCGTCTACGCGGTCCTCGGCGGCACCCTGCTGATGGTCGGGATCATCACCCTGGCGCGGGCGCTGATCCTGCGCAACCTGATCGACGAGCGCGACCGTTTCGAGGTCGAGCGCCGCCACAAGGTCGCCGCGATCGTGATCGGCGCCACCACTGGCTTCGTGATCGGCATCACCTCGGCCGGCTCGGGCACCGTGATCGCGATCCTGCTGATCGCGGTCTACCGCCTGGCGCCGAAAAAAGTCGTCGGCACCGACGTCTTCCACGCCGCCGTCCTGCTCTGGGCCGCCGGCATCGCCCACTGGGTCGGCGGCAACGTCGACTTCGTCCTTGCCGGCAACATCCTCCTCGGCTCTGTACCCGGCGTGGTGATCGGCGCGGCGCTCTCCGAGAAGTCCCCGCAGGGATTCATCCGCACCGCGCTCGGGCTCGTTCTCGTCGGCTCGGGCATCGTCACGATCCAAAAGGGGGATCCGACGGTCTGGCCGATCGCCGCGGGCATCGCCGCGATCGGCCTCGGGCTCGTCCTCTACGCGCCGCACTGGCTCAACC
>JBQCEW010000118.1:0-2966 GCA_051959815.1 Solirubrobacterales bacterium | reverse complement strand
GCGGGCGCTGCTGCAGCGCTTCGTCCCGTTCATGCAGGAGGGCCGGGGCTACTCGGAAATGGACGAGGAGCTGCCGAGCGAGGTCGAGCTGCTGGCGGTCGGCGCCGCCGAGTCGATCATCTTCGGCGAGGTCGAGGCCGGCCGTGCGGAGCGACTTCCGGCGATGATGCCGGAAATCCTCTTCTCCGTCCTCGTCCCCTTCATCGGTCCCGGCCGGGCTGCCGACGCGATGCGCAGCGCTTCCGCATTCGGCTGAGCTACGGCCCGGTAGGACGAGCGCTCAAACGGGCCGATCAGAGGCCCAGCGGCTCGTCCGCCCATCCCCAGGGAGCGACGAGGGAGAGCTTCCAGCGGCCTTCGAGGAAGGAGACGAGAACGGTGCCGCGTGCGACCCGCCGCGTGGTAGACGATCCCGCGGTCCCCATCGAGGTCGTCCAGCGATCCGAGAAGATCGCCACCTCCCCCATCGTGACCGCCGTGCGTAGATCGAGCACAGCCGCGAAACCGCAGGCTATTAGCTGGGCGAATGCTCCTCGCAGGTCCTCGCGGCCATGGATGACGGTCCTGTCCGGTGTCACCAGGCAACCACGTCGGGCCAGGCAGCTCGCGACTCCCTCGAGATCGCCCGCGTTGAGCCTCTTGACGAAGCCGTCGACCGCTTCCTCCGGCGAATTGCCCCGGTCCCCTGCCATTAATCGCCGCGCAGCAGGTCGCGGCTTTTCCGGGCCAGCCGGAGAGCCTCTTCTTGCCCGAGGAAGGAGACAGTTGCGGAATAGATCAGGTCCGGCAGAACCTCCGGCAGCTCGCCGCCCTTGCCGGAGGCCAGCCTGGAGCGGACCAGTGCCTCGCCGCCGCCGATCGCAGCCCTGGCGGTGCAGCGAGGCAGATGCTCCCCTTCGGGGGAGTCGGCGCGGAGCCGGTCGAGCATGGCGGTGAGAATCGCGAACCCGGACTGGTAGCGCTCCTCGGCCCTGCGCGGCATCGCCTGGCGCGAGGCGATGAAGGCGAGGCCGGCGAACGCCGGATCTTCGGCGAAGAGGCAAAGCAGTAGGTACAGCGCGCGGAGGGCGCTCTCCCGCTCTGAGGTATCAGGTGAGTAGGCGATCGACACCGTCGCCATGCCGTCGGAGAGGATGGCGTCGACGGCTGCTATCGCACAATGCTCCTTGTCGGCGAACTGCCGATCGAACTCCGCTCGCGAGCAACCGGTCTGCGCCAGCAGGTCCACGATGCTGGTCTCCTCGTAGCCCCTGCGCATGCAGCTCTCGGCCATCGCCCTCATCAGCGCCTGGCGCCGGTCGAGAGCGGCTTCCGGCGAGGAGATCGCCGCTTTTCTCCAAACTTGCACCGCAGAACCATAGCCTCTCCTTTATAGAATCGCTGCTTGAATTCGCGTTCGTCGCAGAGGTGCCTGGGATCGCGATCCAGTTCGGCGGGCTGCGTAGCCGGGAACTACGTCAAGGAGGGGGTCACGAATCAAGAGGGGGGAGAGTTTGCCTGCGCCAGGCCTTAACCCTTCGTGTCCGCCCCCGAGCCAGGAATCCGAGCTGCCTCCCAGGAGCTGATCGAGGAGCTGATGGGCGCCGTCGTCACGGTCGATTTCGTGCTCCAGACGCTGATGGACCTACCGGCGGACGCGCTCCCCGGCGAGGACAGGACCGAAGCCATCCGCGAGCTGCTGACTGCGAGCGCCTGCCGCGCGGTCGAGGCGGTCGGTGAGGAGGCCTGCCGGGCGGCGATCACGTTGATCGAGGGCCAGCTCGCGGATCAAGACGAGGTCGATGAGATCCTTGACCCGGGTGCTCTCCCCGCTCGTTGTCCCCAAAGGTGCCGGTGTAGGCATGGAGCTTCTCGGCGACGTGCTGCTCGAGTGAGATGACCGGTAGCTGCTGCATCCCGACATCGGCAAACTCCAGCGAGTTCGCGCCGAGAAGCGATTCAGCCTTTATCGGCGTCGCTTCGCTGAACGCGACGTCGACGGGGAACTGCTCGAACCGGCGACCGGCAAGGTCGGCGCGGACCGTGTAGCGGACGGCGTGGAAGCCGGCGGCAGCGTCGAGTGCCGGCGTGCGGCGAACCTCGAAGTCGAAGAAGTCGCTGGGGTCGACGCTAGTGGCAGCGTTCAGGTGCTCCGTTGCCGCTTCCTCGTCGTCGGCTCGCCCGAGGTCGATGTCTTTCGTCATTCGGGCGCGAAGTCCCAGGCGGAGCGCCAGGGCGAACGCGCCCTTCAGTACCCAGCCGCTCGACTCCGATGCCGCCAGCCTGGCAAGAAATCGCTCGAAGGCGACTCGCTTGCGTAGACGCAACAGCGCCACACCGCTCGCCTCGGCCTCGTTCTTCAGGCGCTGCTCGAGCGCGGCGCGGAACGCCTCTGCCGTCGCGTATCTCATGATCGGCCATCCTGCTCCGCAGCGCGGCGGATGAGATCGGCGACGCGACCGCCACGCCGATCGGCTCGGGCAAGAAGGGAACGACGGGTCACAAGACCTTGATTCAGCGCTTGGCGCACGGCCATCTCGATCTGCTCGGGGGCCGTTCCAGCCGCCGCCGCGTCGAGGATCGACCGCACCGGGTCGGTGACGCGGATGCCGTGGCGGGACACGACCTCGGACGGCTCTAGGGCCTTCGTCGTCGTGTGCAGGGTCACACCCTGAAGCAGCCTGATCCCCCGGTCGTCGCGATCGACCAGGAGATGCACGCTGTTCGGGATCACATCCGAGAGTTCGTGAAGGTCGAGCGCGCTCTCGTGGGAGACGACGGCTCGGTCGGCACCGACAGCAAGCCACTTCACCCACACCTCCTCTTGGCTCGAGCCCGGATAGCCGCGCAGCCGGTACAAGCCGCGGCGAATGTGCTCGTATCGGCCGGAGCGAACATGGTGGGCGAGCAGTTGCGGACTGAAGCCGGCTTCGCGCGCCTGCGGCGTGGTGAAGTAGCCGTCCTGCCCATAGGCAACGCTGTTCAGG
>JBQCEW010000117.1:0-6245 GCA_051959815.1 Solirubrobacterales bacterium | reverse complement strand
GATGCGGACCTCGCCGCCGGCCCAGAGGCAGCGCTGATATCCGATTTCTTCGATTTCGTCGACGCTCACTACCGCAGCGTCGGCCCGTACAGCACCCTCGGCCGCTGCGGCGGCATCGAGGAGAGAATTCGCCGACGGTGCAGGACGGTAGTCGAAGAAGCGACTGACAAAAAGGCCTACGGACCGAGCCGAGGCCACGGACCATACGTGGAGATCGAAGGGGCGGCTAGCCTGCCCCGCCGGGTCGCTTTCGATCACGACGAGCAGGACCGCTCGCTGCGCCTCTCGTTTTGGCCCGCCGACACGCCGAGCCAAGCGCATGCCTTCTATTCCGACCATCCGTTGCTGCAGCGGATCGAATCGATGATCGAGAGCGGGCATTGGAAGGCCGTGGGCAACATGCACTTCGGCCACTTCTCGGCGGGGTACGCGTGGCTGCCGCTGCCGAGCGACACCTCGATTGAGCAGTACATCGCATTCTGGCGCGACAACGTTGACCTGATCGCGACTGTTTACGAACCTCCCCGGCAACCGGATTGGGACAACTTGCTGGACAAACTCGAAGATGAGAGGATCGCCTCCTCCCGACAGCCTTTCGAAAAAGACTTCATGCAGACGGGTCGTAGCAAGGCGGATGTTCGTCCCGGCGTCGAGCTATATCGGTCGTGGCCTATCGAGGAAGCCATTGATCTGGACGACCGCGGTGAACTGGTCGGACAGGTCCGGGACGCATTCGACCTAGCCCTGAAGACCTTCGCAGGTTGAGGCGGGACGGCTCTACCGCTCTCCCGGTATAACCCGCCAGATGGAGTCGTTCGAGCAGGTATGTCGGGTAGCTCTCGAAGCCGAGGGCTATGCGGTCTCCGGAAACGTGAAGTTCTTCGTTCGCCGGAAGACGAAAAAGGAGTCGCGTGAGGAGTTCCAGACGCACGGTTACGAGGTGGACCTGGTTGGAGCGAAAGCGGGGAGTCTCGTTCTCGCCGAGGTCAAGTCCTTCTTCGGTTCTACGGGCGTCAGCACCGCCGGCTTCCTTGGTCTCGCAGGAGCAGAGGGGAAAGCAAGTCGAGCTTCGCTGTTCAAGCTCTTTAATGACAAAGACCTGCGAGCGAAGGTGCTTGCCGAGGCCCGGAAGCGATATGGCTACAGATCAGATGAAATCGAGATGCGCCTCTATGTCGGGAGGTTTCGCAAGGGTCACGAGGAGGCGATCAGGAAGCACCTCGCCGGTTTCAGGCGACCCTCGGTCCGCGTTATCGGTCTCAACGACATAGTTGGACGACTCCTCGAGCAGGCAGAGCGCGGGTCATACATAGATGACCCCGTTCTGGTCACCGTCAAAGCTCTGATGGCGGCCGGCTGGATCAGGCGGGACTGAGCGAAGGCAGTTTATTCGGGCGTGAATCTGCAGGGCTTCGTCAAGTTCTTCGGCCAGGGGAGAAATCGCTCGCAGCGCAGCCGGCCGGTGCTCGACGCCGTCAAGACCTCCGGCAGCCACCGCATCTGCACCTATCCGCGCGGCAGACGGCCGCGGGCGGTGCGGGACGGGGACGTGATGTTCATGGGGTATCTGGTGAGCGGGCCGAATGACATCAAGGTGTATGGGCGGGCGATCGCGATGGCCTACGAGGAGGGGCGGGACGATGCGAGTGCGGAGGACATTGCGCTGCGGCCGTGGCTGGAGCGCTGGCCGCACTTCATTCGCGTGCATGACATGGAGTTCGTGGACGGGACGCTGGACGACGGTGTCTCGCTGGCGGAGCTGATGGACGAGTTGGGCGCGTACGCGTTCGGGCCGACGGCGGAGAACGCGGACCGGGGCGTTGGCAACGTCGATCCACGGCAGTCGATCCGGCAGGCGGCAGCGATCCGGCTCTCGGAAGCGGGGACGAGCTGGCTGAACGAGGAGCTCGGGCGTGCCTTCAGGAAGTGCGGAAAGGTGCGGGCGGACCGGCTCGCGGGGCGGACTGGTAGTCCGTGCGGTCGAGATGACGCCTTGCCCGCCGCTTGACTCCGATGACCGCCGCGTGAGAGCGTCCGCGCGGGGAGAGAAAGAGAGGTAGAGATGGCAGATGCACTGATCCTCGAGTTCGAGGGCTTCGGCCTCGAGGAGTACGAACGGGTGAACGACAAGCTCGGGATCGACATGGAGACCGGTGAGGGGCCGTGGCCGGATGGGCTGCTGACCCACAGCGCCGCCTCGAAAGACGGCGGGTTCGTGATCTACGAGGTCTGGGCCTCGAAAGCCGACCAAGAACGCTTTATGGAGGAGCGCCTCGGCAGGGCGATGCAGGAAGGCGGCGTCGAGGGCCCGCCGGCGCGCACGGAGTGGCTGGAGCTCGCCGCGCACCACAACCCGGGCGCCTAGGGCTTCAGGTGCTGCATGGATAGCCGCCGATGGTGGCGAACTGTGCCACCGGCGCTCAGTCGCTATTTAGAAACGCAGTCATTTATCAATTTATTGAGTTTTCAGTATTGAACGACGAGGGTGCTACCAATAGCTTGGCGCAGGGATGGAGCAACCGGCGGGCCAACCACGGCCAGAAGAAAAGAAGGAAAAGAAGCACTCGACTATCGAAAGCATCGTCGAGCTTGCCGACGCGCTCGACAAGCTGCCTTGGGGGACCATCCTCGGCGGCCTCATCGTCTTGATCGCCGCCATCCTTGGCGGAGTGCTCGTCGCAATCGGCCACTCGAGCCTCAACTTCGACTCCTACGTGAACGACCTCTCGAAGCTTGCGATCGGAGTCGGCCTGGTGGCGGTCGGCCGCGGCATCCATAAACAAGGCAAGGGCTGAGCGCGGCGCTGGAGCTCGCTGCGCACCCCAACCCGGAAGGCTAGGGCTTCAAGTGCTGCACGGATAGCCCGAAGTCGCGTTCCAGCCGCGCCGCGATCAGCGAGCGGTGGCAGGCCTCCGGGTCGCGCTCGACGCAGAGCAGGGCGGCGCGGTTGGGACCGACCCACCTGACGATCGGGTCGAGGTCGACGCGGTCGAGGACCTCCTCGATGTAGCGGCGGGCGTACTCGGGGGCGAGCACGGTGCGGGAGCGTTTGCCCTCACCTTTGCGCGCGTCCTCCTCGTACTGCAGCTGCCGCATCTCGGTCGTCGGCGCCAGCTCCGGCAGGTGGCTGTACTCGATGTCGGCCTCGTCGAGCGCAGCCTGCAGGCGTTTCGCGTTCGCCCAGGCGTACTCGCTGCCGCGCACGCCGCGGCGCTGGCGGACGTCGAGGACGATCCCGACCTCCGCGTCGCGCAGCGCGCGGATGAAGGCCGGGCCATCGAAGCCGTAGACGCCGATGGTGGCGAACTGCGCCATGTACGGCTACTGCTTGCGCAGGGTGTTGACGTTGATGTGCGGCCACATGATCAGGCCGGGCTCATGGTCCTTTTTCGGCAGGAACTCGATGTTCGTCTGCTGTGAGTACTGGAGCTGCAGTACCTCTTCGCCCTTGGTCCCCTTGACCGTCTCCAGCCAGTAGGTGCAGGTGAACCGGGTGGCATTGGCGTGTTCCCTGACAAACGGGATGTTGAGGATGCCGCCCTCCCCCTCGGTCGATACCAGCAACGTGGTCGTCGCGACGATGTCCAGCCCCTTGTTGGCCTCCACCAGCACTTGATTGGGACTCGAGGGATCGAAGCCCTCTCTCGGCACGATGTAAGGGTCGAGGTAGCCGGGGTTCATTCCCACTTCCTTTTCCGGCGCGCCCTTGATCGTCGGGATCTCGGGCGCCTGTCCGGTACTCGAAGTACCGAGGGCGAGGAGCACGTCGCCATGGGGAATCGAAGCCTGCCGGACGATCGGCACCTCGACCGGTTCCTGCTTTGCGTTCTTGAGGTAGAGCCACATCCCGTTCTCCAGGTGCAGCGGCTCGTGGGTTTCCCGATCCGTGATCCGCGTCTTGTACATCAGCCCTGAGATCAGCATGTCTTCCTTCGGGCCGCGGTTGGGGACGGGCGCGCCGATCGGTTCGACGGTCAAAACCTCCACATACGGCCGTACGATCAGGTGGAAGCCGGTTTCTCCCTGCGGCACGGCGATCAGCTCCCATCCCTTGCCCATCCAGGTTCCGACAAGGTCGGCAAGCGGACCGAGTTCGTCTGCGGTGGTAGTGGCGGTACGGCCAAGGCGGGTGATCCCGACCGAGGTGGAATCGGGCGCGGTCAGCTCTGACATTCGGTGGCTTCCTCTCGGCTGGTAGTTATTGAGTACTCAGTGAGTATCAGCCGAGCACCTGTCGGCAGCCCACCACTTTTGTGGTGGGCTCGCCAGTTCCGCGTCCGCTGATCGGCGGACGCGGCTCAGTACCGCGGGGCTCAGTACCGCGGGGGCGCTTCGCGGTAGGCGGGATCGCGGACTTCGCGCCGTTCTTCCACGGGGGCGCCTTCGACGGGTCCGCGACGGCGGCTCGACCAGATGATTTCCTGGAAGAGCCCGATCAGCAGGCCGACGAGGCCGGCGACCATGAGGATGAGGCCGATCGTGTCGATGCTGATGCCCTGGACGTGGATGTTGGTCGCGAAGTAGAGGATCGCTCCCACGGCTATGAGGAAGATGCCTGCTCCGATGGTCATGACTGCCGATTACCCGCGGTTTGGATGGACAAACCGGAGCGGTCGGGTGACAGGTGGTCTCAGGACGAATCTCGGAGGCTCGTCCAGAGATGGCGCTCGGCCTCGAGCACGGCGGTGGCGTCCTCGCCGACCGCGCGCCACAGCTCCGGCCGCGGCTCGTCCTCTTCGCTCGCGGCCTTGAAGGCCTCCGCCAGCTCGCTCCAACGCGCCGCCGCCTCCGCGGCCAGGGGCGCCTCGTCCCGACCCGCCTCCGCCAGGAAGCGTGAGTACATCAGGCGGAAGCAGCCGCCGCCGGTGCCGCGCCGCTCGATCACCTGGTAGGCGAAGCGGGCGCACCACTGCCAGTCCTCGACCGCCTCCGGCCAGGAGCCCGCCTCCTCGGCCAGGCGTTCGAGCGCCGGCACGCCGGCGAAGGGCCCGAACGGCGGCTCGAGCATCTCTCGCACCGCCCGCTCGATCGCCCGCGGCACCGCAGCTTCGAGCTGCTCGCGGTCGATCTCCTCGCCGACCGTGAACATGTGGCCTTCGAGCGGATAAGCGGGGTGGCCGCTGTGGCGCGCCTTCGCCAGGTTCTCCAAGCGCGTCGTCTGCAACTCCTCGAAGGCAGTGTCGGAGAGGTGCGCGACCTCCTCGTCGTAGCCGGCGAGCACCACCGCGTGGCCCGGGAAGTGGGCCGAGTTGCCGTAGTGGTCGAGGTAGTAAATGTCGGTGAGGAGCAACGCCGGATTGCCGGTGTCGATCTGCCCTCGCGCCGCCTCCCAGGCTTCCGGGCCCTCCTCTTCGCCGAAGGTGCGCAGCTCCAATGCCGCCCCGGTCAGCTCGCGGAAGCTCTCCTCCAGCCGCGCCGTGCGCCCGTTGAACCAGCGGCTCGGCGAGGCGTCGTCCATCGCCAGGTAGTAGAAGCCCGCCCCGGCGCCGAGCCCGAACGCCATCTCCTCGCTGATCTCGACGCCGTGGAAGGCAAGCAGGTTGCGCAGCGCGGTCGAGCCGCAATGGTTGCCGGGAGTGTGGACGAAGCCGGGGACTTCGGGCATCGCTTGATTCTGACGGCCCCGCCAGTTGCGGGGCCGGACTTGTGGCATCCTCCGCCGCCGATGCGGGACCTCGACCTGAAGCTGCTGCGCTGGATGCGCACCCATGGCCACACCCGCGGGGTGGAGGAGGCCGCGGTGGCGCTTGGCAAGGCGGGCAACAACGGCCTCGTCTGGTTCGTGCTCGGTGCCGTGCTCGCGATTCTCGACAACGGCCGCTGGGAATCGTGGCTGATCTGCGCCCTGCTCGGCCCAGTCGCGATCGGTCTCAACTACGCGATCAAGCTGGCGGTGAAACGCCCGCGACCGGTGCTGGAGGGCCTGCCGCCGCTCGGCGGCGCGCCCAGCTCGCTCAGCTTCCCCTCTGCCCACGCCACCTCCTCGTTCGCGGTGGCGACGGCGATGGTGCGAGTCGACCCGGCGATGTCGGCCGCCTTCCTCGTCGCGATCGCGCTCTCGCTCGGCCGCCCCTACCTAGGTATGCACTACCCCTCCGACGTCCTCGCCGGGGCGCTCCTCGGCATCGTCCTCGGCCTGATCGTCCCGCTCACGTTCTGATGGGAGGACGCGCCAAATGAAGGTCGGGATCGTCGGGTTGCCGAACGCCGGCAAGTCGACCCTCTTCAATGCGCTGACCAAGGGC
>JBQCEW010000116.1:0-3656 GCA_051959815.1 Solirubrobacterales bacterium | reverse complement strand
CGACACTTTCCACTTCTCGCTCAGCCCCGACGGGCGCGAGTACTTGATCCTCTCTGCCGCCCCGCTGGAAGTGGGCGGGGACCTGTGCTCCCATCCGCGGGAACTACCCGACGAACTTGCCTGCAAGGCGCCGGACATCTCCGGCTTCGAAGTCAACGCGGGAGGCGGCTCGGACACCGTCGTCTTCACCAGCGACATCCCGGTCCCGGCGACGATCCGGGGCGGCCCTGGCGGCGACCGCCTCATCGGCGGCGGCGCCTCGGACAAGATCATCGGCGGGCCCGGCGATGACGTCCTGATCGGGCAGGGCGGGGACGACTGGATCCTCGGCGGTCCCGGGAACGATCGCCTTCTGGGCGGGACCGGGAACGACCAGCTGCGTGGCGGCCCGGGCATCGACAAGCTCTTCGGCGGTCCGGGGCGCAACACCCTTCTGCAGTAGCCGCGCACGCCGGCGCGTCGGAGACTGCCCTCAGCTCGATTCGCGCGCGGGTTCCGTGCGGCCGACGAGGCGACCCCCGACGAAGCCGATCGCCAGCAGTAGTCCGACCAGCGAGAGCGCGGCGTCGAGACGGAACCCGGCTCGGACGCCGTCGACGAAGGGCGGGATCGCCGAGGAGAACACCGTCGTCGTCAGCCCAAGGCCGATTGAGCCCCCAGCGATCTGGAACATGTAGATGATCCCGCCCGCGAGACTGGTCTGCGATTCATCGACCGAGGTGACGCCGGCGGTGGTCGCGGTCGGGTAGAAGCTGCCGATCCCGATCCCGAGCACCACCATCCCAACGATCAGCGAGTCGTAACCGGAGCCCGCGTCGACGAGCGAGAAGAGGAACGGCGCCAGGGTGATGCAGGCCGCGCCGAAGACGGCCAGCGGCTTGGCCCCGAGCCGGTTGTAGAGCGGGCCGGCGACGAAGGAGACGAGGGCGAAGGTGGCGAGGAAGGGCAGCATCCCGACCCCGGCTTCGAGCGGTGAGTAGCCGAGCTGCTTCTCCATGAACTGCGGCAGGTAGAGGAGCGAGGCGAAGAAGGTGGCCGACATAAAGAGGATCGCGACGCAGGAAGCGGTGAAGCTCTCGTTGGCCATCACCTCTCTAGGAACGAGCGCATGGGTCCCGGCCCGCCGCTCGATCGGCAGGAAGGCAGCCAGCATCGTCATCGCCAGGACAAGAAGTCCGATCACCCGCGGGTCGCTCCAGCCCCAGTCATCGACCTGGTCGAGCGCGATCAACAGGGAGACGAGGCCGACCGAGATGGCGGTGATGCCGGGGTAGTCGATCCGGTGCTCGCCGGCATCGGGCTCCTTGACGTGGACGAGGAACCAGGTGACGCCCACCGCGAAGACAGCGATCGGCACATTGAGGAAGAAGATCCAGCGCCAGCTCAGCTCCTGGGTGAGGACGCCGCCAATCAGCGGGCCGACCGCGTTGCCGAGCCCGGCGGCGCCGATGATGATCCCGCCGGCAAGGCCCGCCTTCTCTTCCGGCAGCAGCTCGTAGGTCATGCCGAGGATCGCCGGCCACATCAGCGCCCCGCCGATCCCCATCAGCACCCGCGCCCCGATCAGCCAGGTCTCCGTCTGCGCGGCGCCGCCCAGAGCGGACATCGAGGCGAAGATCGCGGTACCGACGAAGAAGGCGTTGCGGCGGCCGAACATGTCGGCGAGGCGACCGCCGGTTACGATCAGCACCCCGAAGGTCAGCGCGTAGGCGTTGACGACCCACTGGATCGTGTTGACGTTGGTCTTGAAATCGCTCTCCATCGTCGGCAGGGCGACGTTGATCGCCGAGAAGTCGTTGGCGATCACGACGACGGCGAGACCCATCGCGAGGAGGGCGAGCCAGGGGGTCTTCCGAGCCGGACTGGTGGACTGCGGGGTTGCGATTCGCGGAGCCTACGCTAAGGTTCGGAAGCGAATGGCTTACCGGCTCGACAGCCTCGCGCTACTCCTTCTCCTCCCCCTCCGGGGGGAATAGCGCTGGGCGGCGCGATAGCCGCAAGAGACAAAGGCCATTCGAATCACAGAGAGAAGGAGAGGTCCCATGGGTTCCGGACCGCAGACTGAAACTAAATCCGACGCCAACCGCGTCCACATCTTCGACACCACGCTGCGCGACGGCGAGCAGTCGCCCGGCATTTCCCTGAACACGGCCGAGAAGGTCGAGATCGCCCAGCAGCTCGCCCGCCTGGGGGTCGACGTGATCGAGGCCGGTTTCCCGATCACCTCGCCCGGCGACTTCGAGGCGGTCCAAAAAATCTCCCGGGTGGTCGAGGGGCCGGTGATCTGCGGCCTCGCCCGCACCCACAAGGCCGACATCGACGCCGCCTGGGGGGCGATTAAAGAGGCTGGGCGCCCGCGTATCCACACCTTCATCTCGACCTCCGACATCCACATCGAGCACCAGCTGCAGACCGACCGCGAGGACGTCAAGGGCCAGGCGCGGGCGGCGGTGGCGCTGGCCAAGTCCTACTGCGAGGACGTCGAGTTCTCGCCGATGGATGCGACCCGCGCCGACATCGAGTTCACCGCCGAAGTCTGCGCGATCGCCGTCGAGGAGGGGGCGACCACCGTCAACATCCCCGACACCGTCGGTTACACGACGCCCGAGGAGTACGCCGACTACTTCCGGCGGCTGTATGAGCTGGTGCCGGCGCTGCGCGAGGTAGAGCTGTCGGTCCACTGCCACGACGACCTGGGCCTGGCCGTCGCCAACTCCTACGCCGGCGTGCTGGCCGGGGCGCGGCAGGTCGAGTGCGCCGTCAACGGGATCGGCGAGCGAGCCGGCAACTGCTCGCTGGAGGAGATCGCGATGCTGGTCGGCGTCCGCGAAGACGTGCACGGTCTCTGGACCGGGATCAACACGCGGGAGATCGCCCGCACCAGCCGCATGGTCAGCCGCCTGACCGGCTACCCGGTGCAGCCGAACAAGGCCGTCGTCGGCCGCAACGCCTTCGCCCACGAGTCCGGCATCCACCAGGACGGCGTGCTGAAGGAGCGCAGCACCTACGAGATCATGGACGCGACCGAAGTCGGCCTCGAGTCGAACTCGATCGTGCTCGGCAAGCACTCCGGCCGTCACGCCCTGAAGGACGCGCTGGAGCAGCTGGGCTTCAAGGTCGAGGGCAACGTCCTCAACTCCGCCTTCAAGGCCTTCAAGGAGGTCGCCGACCGCAAGAAGCAGGTGACCGCGCTCGACCTGGAGGCGATCGTCTCCGACGAGATGCGCGAGCGCTCCGACGCCCACGAGCTGGCCTGGTTCGAGGTCGAGGCCGGCAGCCGCAAGCCGCCGCTGGCGAAGGTGGCCGTGACGCGTCCCTCCGGCGAGGAGTCGGTCGGCGAAGCCAGCGGCGACGGCCCCGTAGACGCGATCTTCCACGCGATCCAGGACGCCGTCCAGACCGAGTGCGAGCTGGTCGAGTACAAGGTCGAGGCGGTGACGGGGGGGGAGGACGCCCTCGGCGAAGTGACTGTGCAACTGCGGGCCGCGGGACGCTTGGCGACGGGCCAAGGCGTGGCGACGGACATCCTCGAGGCCAGCGCCCGCGCCTACGTGCGAGCGCTGTCCAACGCGCTCGAAGGCGCGGCGACGCGCGAGGCCGAGGCGGCTACGGCCGAAGCGGCCGTGGGGCGGACGCCGGGGCCGTAGTAGCTGACA